>DAINRD010000020.1:0-13395 GCA_036742095.1 Archaeoglobus sp.
GTTGAAAATTCCGGGTAAAACTATGCTTCCAGAAGCGTCAATCTCAATTTCCCCCTTTTCAACCTCTTTAGCGACGCGGGAGATTTTGTTACCGTCAACACCAACATCGCAAACTACGAATTCTCTAAGATTAATACTTTTAGCGGAAAAGCTTAGGCGGCAAAGTTTAAAATGCTGAAAATAAACAAAATCTATGAACGTTCTTCTGAGCAGGAAGGACACAATCAGATTCCTGATTCTCTCAGAGCTCATGGTCAATCCTGAGTGCAATCAAAGGGACATTGCCAAAAAACTCGGTTTGACGCCCCAGGCAATTTCAGAACACTTCAGGGAGATGGTTTCTGAAGGACTCATCAGTGTCGTTCACAAGGGCTACTACGAGGTGACGAGGAAGGGTGAGGAATGGATGTCCCGCAACCTCATCGACCTTCACATTTTCAGTGAGGAGCTCTTGAAGAAGATTTACTCAAAAACGGTTGTTGCGATTGCAAGGGGGAGTATAGCGGAAAATGACATGGTGAGGTACTGGTTTGGCGACGGATTCATTTTCGCTGAAAAGAGTGCCAAGGGGAACGGAATTGCGCTGACTTCAGCAGAAGATGGTGAGGATATACTGATAAAGCCCACAGGCAGCTTTGAGCCACCTGAAAAGGGGGAAATTGTAGTCGTGAAGGTGCCAAATGTTACGGAGGGTGGAAGCAGGAAAGTTGACCTTGAGACCTTTAAAGAGCTGGTAAAATCGAGGCCAAAGAGTATTGTGGTTGCCATAGGGATAGAGGCCCTCGTTGCCTGCAGGAAGATTAAAGTTGAGCCCATTTTCTTTGGGGCAAAGGATGTCTGCATAGAAGCTGCCCACCACGGGAGTGGAGTTATTGCAGTGTGCACGGAAAGCAGGATTAACGACCTTCTGAGGAGTTTGATTGATGAGGGACTGGAGTTTGAAATTAGGGAAATCGCTTAAAATTATATTTCCTCTTCCTTTCTTAACCTTTTCCACAATCCCCCTCCTTTCAAGATCGGCTATAATCAGGCTCATCTTCGCCTCACTGTATCCGAGCTTTTTCCTCAGCTCTTTCTGAGTTATCCTCCCACCTTCTCTCCTTATCAGCTCAACAACCTCTGCGAGGTCCTCTGGCAGGCTTTCTTCTGCAATAAGAACTTCCTGGGACTCAAAAACGGGTTCAGGTGAAGGTCGTTTTTCAGAGCGCTTTATAAGGAAAAGAACCGCCAGAACGAGGCCTGAAGCTAAAATTGCGATGATGTAGTATGGAAAGCCCTCATCCTGCTCAATTGTGGCAAAATCTGGCAGTTCTTCAATCTCTTCGAGGCTGGGGAAGAGTATTAGGTCAAATCTCATGCTTCCATCAACTGTTACGTTTTCGACGGCATATAGTTCCCCAGCGTATGCAACAATCGTGTAATTTCCGGGGGTGACATTGAAGCTGTACTCTCCGTTTTCGGAAATCATCCTCTGGATACTTCCATCCTTTATTTCGACAACTGCGTTGTTTAGAACGTCAAGAGTATCCCACCTGTACACCTTACCGTAAATTTCTGCAGCAGAGACTGTCGCAGAGAATGCAAGGAGAATAATTGCTGCAAGAATTCCAACTCTCATAGCAAGTCTCTTACCTTTGCTACTGGTGGCATCTGCCTCTTGTGCTGAGATTTCTCAACCATCTCAAGCACTTTCCTGAACTTCTCGTCGTCCCTTTTCTCCCCTCTCTCAATCAGCTTCAAAATCTCATCCAGTTCAGCGTAGCTAATACCCATTTCTCCCTCATCCGTCTGCCCGGGCCATAGTGCCGCTGAGGGCTTTTTCTCAATTATCTCCCTCGGAACGCCGAGATACGAAGCAAGCTGAAAAACCTCGGTCTTGTAAAGGTCGCCTATGGGCAGAAAGTCCACTCCACCATCCCCGTACTTCGTGAAGTAGCCAACCATTAGCTCACTCTTGTTTCCCGTGCCCGCAACGAGTCTGTTCATGTCGTTGGCATGGTAGTAGTTCAGAATCATTCTGATTCTCGGCTTGAGGTTTGCCTCGGCCATTTTGCCCTTCTCTCCAGCCCTCCTTTTAAAAACTTTGATAATTTCGTTTATCTCAATGACTTTGTGCTCAATTTGTAAAATCTTGGCAACCTTCAGAGCATCCTCAACGTCTTTTTCTGGCGTTACGCCAACTTCAGGCATAATCAGCCCGAAAACGCCCTCACTACCAAGAGCTTTCTGGCATAAAAAGGCCACGGTAGCGCTGTCAACACCACCGCTTAGACCGATAACAACCCCCTCTGAATTTGATGACCTGACGAAATCAGAAATGAAATTGCAGATTCTCTCCACCACTTTTTCAAAGTTCATGGATGGTTGTGGGATTGGAGATTAAAAAATCTTTTACCTGAAAAATTCAAAGGTCAGCTTCCGTAGGTGAACTCACAGACCTTCCCATCTGGCTGGAACAGTGAAGGATTGTAGTCCACGGTTTCAATCTCGTACTCCCACATGTTCCCCTGAGACGTGAAGCTGGCCTTTACAGCGTCCTCCACTGGCTGATCCTCAATTTTGCTTTCTGACTGAGAGATGGTGAAACTTTGAGTCATCACAATCCAGTCGCACCCCTGCATTCCCATATCAACACCTCTCATGTACATTGTCTGCTTAACCGTGGTATCGGAATACTTGCTCCTGATTATCGCTGTAATCTTTTCAGTGCCTTCGTGCTGACCTTCATACCTGAGAAGGGTCTCTTTCTTAGGCATATCAAAGTAGTACCAGAATTCCACTGTTGTCGTCTCACCCTGCAACGTTACCTTCGCCGTGCCGTGCACCATCTTGTTGCTGTTGAAAAGGTCAGAGACAGTTTCAATGCCCTTTTCTACAACAGTTTCTGTAACTGTTGGCGTTGGTTTTTGCTCAGCGGGCTTTTGCTCTCCTGCTCCCTGTCCTCCCTCTCCACCACAACCTGCAAGCATTGCCGCAATGGCGACAAACACGAACAGCAGTGCTAACTTTCTCATAATTTTTTGTTGACAATAAGACATAAAAAGTTTTGTAAAAAAGAACTCAAAAGGGTCAAAAATTGCATATCAGCTATTTAGCCCGCTAACAACTTTTTAAAATACAATCTCAGGTCTAACTGCCCACAGCAACCTCCACTTTCCTTCCTTCCTCTCAAGACACACAACACCCCCAAATCTGAAGGATATTGCATCAAGGTCTGGATTTCCTGTGAGGAGATAACTGACCAGCTTGGACAGGTGGGGGAGGTGACCAACGAGCATTACGTCTTCATCAAGTCCTTCGAGCCTCTCAGCCCAGATACCGATGTCTGCAAGGGGCTCAAGCCCCTCTGCCCTCTCAGCTTTCAGGTTCAGGCGCCTGGCAACAATTTCAGCCGTCTGCTCTGCCCTCTTCTTCCCGCTGTGGTGGATTCTGCCAACCTCAACCCCTAACCTCCCAAGAAGGGCAGCAACCCTCTCAACCTCCTCAATACCCTCCTCGGTAAGCCCCCTTTCGGGGTCCTCCTCCTTTGGCTTCGCTTTTCCATGCTGCATGAGGTAAAGCTTCATGTTAATTAGTCTACTTTCATCTAAAAACTCTTGTCTTAACGGAGGATAAAGCAAATATGGTGCCTCTTTTACACCCGCTATGGACCTGTTGAGAACAGAGTTTGACATACAGCACCACCTTGTGCTATCGAGAAAGAATACTGCCCACCATGTCCTGATCAGGATGATTGTTTCCACCCTTTCAACACCTGAGGAGCTCGCAAATTTGAGAAAAAAAGATTTCAGGTTTAAAAAGGGAAAAAATCTCAGCTTTTACACAGTGAGGCTTATTGAAGGCGGAAAAAGCAGAATTTCGCCAGTTGACAGAAAGACCTTCGAAATCATGCAAACAATGCCCTCCCAGCCCTTCAACATGAGTGAGGAGGAGATGGATAAAATCGTTGGCAGTTACAGCCCCCCGGGAAAGAAATACACAGCAAGAAAGCTGCGAGATGCGGTCAAATCCATTCTTTCAGACTCAGACTTTTTTGGGGCAAAACTGATGAGTGACGAGGAGAGGTATGCTTTCATGCTGGACTTTAATCCCCTTTACAGTGGTTTCTGGGACCTTGAGGATGAGGAGGGGGTCGAAGACTTTGTATTGAGTTACATGGACATAACGGGGGCAAGAGACTGGAACGTCATTGCTGAACAGACGGGAATCGATGTGGACATTGTAAAAAAGGTGTTAAAGAGCGGTAAAAGAAGCCTCTTTAACTTCCGAAGATAAAGATTTTATTTTCTTTGTACAAGTAACATTCGTGGAGAGCGTTGGACTGGTAATGGGAAAATCTTCAATTTCAGAGTTTACATTTGCTGTAAACCCTTCTCTGATGCCAAAATTCGGAGAGTATGTTACAGCGGTTAACCGTGATGGAGAAGAAGTTGTTGGGATAGTGAGAGAGATTTCCAACTTCAACCGCATGATTCTCGACGAGGGGTTCAGCTTTGAGTATCTGGTTAAAAACCTCGACTTCTCAAGAAAGCTGATAGAGAAGAATGACGTTATCGTGGCAACTGCCACAGTGATTGGAGTCGTTAGGGATGGGGAGGTATATCCAAACCGCACACCAATAAAGCCAAACTCAGAGGTCTTTCTTGCTGATGATGAAGTGCTCTCATCTCTCTTCAGGTGCGAGAAGGGAGTTGAGCTGGGCAGGATGATTGCCCGTCCCGATATCTCCGTTTCCCTGGATATAAAGCAGCTCGTTCTCAGGCACTTTGCCATTCTCTCCGTCACGGGTGGGGGGAAGTCCAACACCGTTGCCGTGCTGGTCAACGACATCGTGAGAAGGCTCAATGGAACTGTCGTCCTAATCGACCCTCACGGGGAATATGTGGGCTACACCTTCGAGGATGGCAGCGAGAGGGGAAAGAATGTAGTTCCATCGGGCATAAGGCCAGAGAGGCTTGAGCCATGGGAGTTTGCAAGCCTCGTTGGAGTTGACAGAGAGAAGGCAGCGGTGCAGAGAATGCACCTTGAGAGGATTTTCACCACTGTTAGACACGAGGGGAAAGCTGGTAAAGAGTTTGTTGAGAGAGTTCTGGACATCGCTGAAGAGTGGATAAACATCGCTGCAGGCAAGGGCGAGGCCGAGTACTACGATTTTAACGGCATCAAGAGGGTTGCAACCCTCGACAGACAGGATTTGAACGCTTTGGCAAGGATTAAGGAGTACGTTTCCTCCTTCATGCGGAGGTACGAGGACCTGCTGAGTCAGAACGACATGCTGGCGAACATAAAGCCTTCTTACCTCAACGTGGTGAACCTCAGCGGGTTTGATGAGGGGCAGATGAGGGTTGTCGTCGCCTACCTGCTGAGAAACCTCCTCGTTGGGAGGATAAACTACGTGAGAGGTAAGAAAGGATGGGAGAAGGTCTGTCCTGCGATTGTGAAGCCTTTGCTCGTAATTTTTGAGGAGGGGCACATCTTCGCCCCCAAAGGAGTCAACAACGACGTGGTAAGCTGGATGGGGAGGATTGCAAGAGAAGGGAGGAAGTTCGGGATAGGGCTTGGAATAGTGAGCCAGAGACCGAAAAGGCTGAACGATGATGTTTTAAGTCAGTGCAACACCAAGATTATCCTCAGAATTACCGAGCCAAATGACCAGAGATACGTGCAGCATGCGAGCGAACAAATCAGCGAGGATTTACTGAAGGACATAGCCTCCCTTGGCGTGGGTGAGGCGGTGGTTGTTGGACCTGCAGTGAAGCTGCCGGTTGCCGTAAAAATAAGGAAATTCGCAGGAAACTACGGAGGGAGAGACATTGATGTGGTTGATGAGTGGCTGGGCAGGGAGGAGGAGCAGAAGAAGCAGATAACCTTAGAGGATCTGGCAGTATGAAATTCGCCCACATTGCGGACGTTCACCTCGGCTACGAGCAGTACAACCAGCCATGGAGGGCCGAGGACTTCGCAAAGGCCTTCAAAATTATTGCAGAGAAGGCGGTGGAGAGCAACGTGGATTTTGTTGTAATAGCAGGAGACCTATTCCACCGAAGCCTGCCGAGCCCGAGGACGATTAAGGATGCCATCGAGACACTCAGGATTTTCAGAATGGAGAACATTCCTGTTTTCGCCGTTGAGGGCAATCACGACAAAACCTCAAGAGATATCTCCGCCTACCACCTCCTTGAATCCCTGGGATTGCTGAACGTTCTCGGGCTGAGGAGAAATCCTGTCTGGGGAGAGAACGTTGAAACTCTGAGAATTCAGAACGTTTACTTAGTTAAAGGGGTGGTTGATGACGTTGAGGTTCTGGGGGACAGGCACAGAAGCAAGTGGCAGCTTGAGAAGGTCTTGCCATTGCTCAAGCCCCAAAGCGACAAAAGCGTCCTGGTTCTTCATCAGGCCGTGAAGGAGGTTGTTGACATTGATTTGGACATGGCCTACGAGCTTACAATCAATGATTTGCCAAATGCAGGCTACTACGCCTTCGGCCATATCCATCTGCCAAAAATTTACGAGTTTGATGGCAGGGCTATAGCCTATCCGGGCTCAGTTGAGCGCTATGATTTGAGGGAGGCTTCGAAAATTGTTAGATACAGGAATGAGTTGGTTTTAAAGGAGGGAATCAGGAAGGGGTTCATCCTCGTCAAGAACTTCAGGCCCGAATTCGTGGAAATTGAGACGAGAGAGCTTTATGACGTTGAAATTGAGGATGAAAGCGTTGAGGGGCTGGAAAAGAAGTTTCTGGAGGTTTTGGGCAGGGCTGACAAAGAGGGGCTAATGGTTGCAAAGCTGAAAAGCAGCGATACGGTTGATGTGAGAAGGTTAAGCGAGGTTGCGGCGAAGAGGGTTCGTTATGCAGAAATAAGATTCGAGAGGATTTTTGAGGAGATTGAGGAGGTGGAGATCAAGCAAGAGAGCGAGTTTTTCACCGAGTTTGAGCTGAAGCTTCTCGACCTTCTTAGAGGAGAAATGGATGAGGACGAGGTTTACAGTCTGGTTGTGGAGCATTATCTGAGTGGTGGAGCCCTAAAGCAGGAAGAGGAAGCAGAGGAGCGGATGTTGAAAGAAGGTGTGAAAGAGGAGGATGGGCTGGTTAAAGGAGATGAGGAGTCTGCTGAGGTAGAAAGAAAGGCAGAGGCTGCAGAGGCTTCAGAAAAAATCGAGAAAGCAAAATCGACGAAAAAGGCCGGAAAACCAAAAACCCTCTTAGACTTTCTGGGGGTGGAAGAGGAATGATTCTGCTGAAGGAGCTTCAAATTAAAAACTTCCGCTCCCACTCGGATTCGAAAATTGAGTTTGACACAGGAATCAACCTCATTGCAGGAAGAAATGGTGCAGGAAAGAGTTCTATACTTGAAGCAATTCTCGTCGCCTTTTACGGATTGAAGCCCGCCACGTTGAGAAAAAACGACCTTGTGAGGGTGAACAGCTCAGGATACTCGCTCAGCCTGACCTTCTCTTTAAACGGTGATGATTACACAATTTCAAGAAAGAGCAACGGTGAGTCAATTTTAACAGGAAAGGAGGCTGTAGAGGGAGATAGCAACATAACGGAGTGGGTTGAGAGGCACCTCTGCCCTTCACACGTTTTCACGGGGGCAATTTACGTCAGGCAGGGAGAGATAGACAGCATAATCAGGGACGATGAGAGCAGAGAGAGGATTATAAGGCAGATTACGAGAATTGAGGACTACGAGAACGCCTGGAAAAATCTCGGTGCTGTCATAAGAATGCTTGAAAGAGAGAAAGAGAGGTTAAAAGAATTCCTGAGCCAGGAGGAGCAGATTAAAAAGCAGAAGGAAGATAAAAAAGCTGAAATCGAGAGAATCAATGAGGAAATCAAAAGCATTGAGAGCTTGAGGGAAAAGCTTTCGGAGGAGGTCAGAAATCTTGAAGGCAGGCTAAAGGAGCTCGAAGAGCATAAAAGCAGGCTCGAATCTCTGAGAAGGCAGGAGAGCTCCGTTCTTCAGGAAGTGCGGGGACTGGAGGAGAAACTGAGGGAGCTTGAAAAGCAGCTGAAAGAGGTGGTGGAGAGAATCGAAGATTTGGAAATAAAGGCGAAAGAGGCCAAGGAGCTGAAGCCAAAGGCAGAAAGATACGCAATAATTGAAAAACTTCTCTCAGAAATAAACCAGGTTCTCAGAGATGTCGAAAAAAGGGAGAGAGATTTGACGAGGGAGGCCGCAGGAATTCAAGCTCAGCTGAAGAAGGCTGAAGAAGATAACAGCAAGCTCGAAGAGATAAAGAAGAGAATTGAGGAGCTTGAAAGGGAACTTGAGAGGTTTGAAAAAAGCCACAGGCTGCTGGAGACTCTCAAACCGAAGATGGAAAGGATGCAAAGCATAAGGGCGAAACTTGAGGAAAAGAACCTCACACCTGAAAAAATTGAAAAAATGTACGAATTGCTCTCAAAAGCAAAAGAGGAGGAAAAGGAGCTCACTGAAAAGCTCAAAAAGCTGATCGCGAAGAAGTCATCCTTGAAAACAAGGGGTGCTCAGCTGAAGAAGGCAGTTGAGGAGCTGAAGTCCGCTGAAAAAACATGTCCCGTTTGCGGAAGGGAGCTTGACGAAGACCACAGAAAGAATATAATGGCTGAATACACGCGAGAAATGAAAATAATAGCCGAAGAGCTGGCAAAAACTGATGAAATTGAGAAAATGCTTAAAGAAAGGCTGGAGAAGGTTGAAAAAGCTCTCGAAAAGCAGGAGACTGTTCTAAAGTTCAGGCAGATGGTTGATGAGCTCAAGGCTCTGGAAAATGAACTGTCCTCCCACGACGCTGAAAAACTCTCTGCGGAGAGTGAAGAGTACAGAAAAGTTAAAGAGAGGCTTGACGGGCTCAAGGGGCAGCAGAAAATCCTTCTCAGCTCCGCAAGCAGGATTGAAGAGCTGAAAAGCTCGTTAAGAGAGATTGAGGAAGCTCTAAGAGATGTGGAAAGCAAAAGGAGTGAGCTCCACAGGAAAATCAGAGATGAGGGGTTTGAGAATCTTGAAGAGCTCGAAAGGGAAGTTCAGAACCTAAGAACTTTCTACAACAAGTGGCTCGAGCTGAAGGATGCGGAAAGCAGGCTTGAAAGCGAGCTAAGAAGGAGGGAAAAGCTTGAGAGGGAAATTTCCGAAGCTAAGGCGAGACTCGAGGAGGCTATCGGAAAGGCAAAGGAAATCCGCAGCCAAATCGAGGATTTACTGAGGGTTTACAGCGAGGAAGAGCACAGAAAGTTGAGCGACGAGCACCTGAAAAAATCGAAGGAGCTTGCTGGATTGAAGAGCAGGCTTGAGACTTTAAGAGAGACCATGAAAAGCGTAGAAAAAGACCTGAAGTTTCTGGAGGAGCAGCTTGCAAAGATGGATGAGTACAGAAAGAAGGTGGAGGTTTTCGAGAAAATCGCGATTCCCGAGCTGACCAGAATTAGAGAAAAGTTCAGAAAATACAGAAATCTGGTTGCAGAGAACTCGATGAGGGAGGTTGAGAGGTACGCGAGCCAAATTTTCGAGGAGCTGACGGAAGGAAAGTACTCTGGGGTAAGGCTGAAGAAAACGACTGAAAGGGGAAGGGAGAAGCTCAAGGTTTTCGTTGTTTACCAGGGTGAGGAGAGGGAGATAGGATTTTTGAGCGGTGGGGAGATTATAGCTCTCGGCCTCGCCTTCAGGCTTGCTCTCTCCATGTTCATGATAAGAGGCAGGATACCTCTCCTCATACTCGATGAACCGACTCCGTTTCTCGATGAGGAGAGGAGGAGGAAGCTTGTTGACATCACGACCAACTACCTGAGGAAGATACCGCAGGTTATAATCGTATCCCACGATGAGGAGCTGAAGGATGCCGCCGATAAGGTGATTTTCGTCGAGTCTCAGGGTGGAGTTTCGAGGGTCAGGTATGTGGAGACTCAGTGATGAATTGCTGGAAGATTTTGAGAGAAGTCTTGAGGAGAGCTACTCCAAGGTCGTTAGCTTGGCTAAGGCCATAAAGCACAGATGGAGAGAGCTTCCAGAGCCTGAAAAGTGTTCAGTCTGTGGTGTAGACGGTAGCAGGGGTGTTGAGAAGCTGAGCGGGCTTGTTTTTTACATAATCTCAGCAGCCTCTGTGGGTGAAGAGATAAGGGAGATGCATGAGGTAACCACTCTTAAGCCACATATGCACATCGATGAGAGAATAAGACTCCACATGCACACCAGCGAATACAGACTCGGCTGCGTGGCTGAAGAGGAGATTGTGCTGATGGATGGAACGCTCAGGGGTGCAATCATCAGACCACCTGCTTACCTCGACAGGGATGTTTATGAGACTCTCTCGAAGCTCTACGACCTCGAAGGTGTAATAGATGACTTTGTAGAGGTTCTTGATAGATGGTATGAAGAGATTGCCCAGGATACTCTTGAAGGGAAAGCAAGGAAGAACTACCTGCTAACGAGGACGGATTATTTTGAAAGAATTGAAAGGGGCTGCAGAAAGGGTGAAGAAGGAGATGTGGACAACCTCAAGATTTTGATGGAGTATGTTGAGTATCTGCACGCCCTGAACAGGTTGCTGGAGAAGAATGCGGTTTTTGTTGCCAAAAGCTTTTACACGAGCGAGTTTACTTCTAACCTATCCATCACTGATGCAGCGGTTCTTGATTATCTTGCGAGAGAGCAGTTTGGTGAGGAAAAAGCAGGTTTCATCCAGTTCAAGCCAACTCTCCAGAAGTCACTGCCGTGGTACGCTAGAAAATTCAGAAGGCTTGACAAGGCTGAAATTTACGGAGCCTTTGTAAGATTTGCCGATGGTGGAAACATCTACCTGCTTGAGTCAACACAGCCAATTGACGAGGAAACCGTTGCAAAGCTATGCAGCTTTGAAGTCGAAGGTTACCTCATCCCGCTCATCCACGCACACAGACACGCTGAAATTAAGAAAAAGGAGTTGAAAACCATCATGAATGCCATGCTGTCAGCAACAGACCCCAAGTACTCCTTCCTTCTTAAGAGGGGGAGGGGTGTGCTTGAGTAATTCTTAGCCGAGGTCTACAAAATTAATCCCACTTTGGTTCTCTCTTCTCGAAGAAGGCTGAGATGCCTTCCTTTGCATCATCTGTGGAGCTGTAGAGGGAAATTGCCTCTGTTGCATAGGCAAGGGCCTGAAAATCTTCCATAAAGAGCTGCTTGTAGAAAAACCTCTTTCCGGACTCAAGAACGTTCAGGCTGTATCTGGCCATCTTGTTTGCCAGCTTCATCGTTTCTTCCTCCAGCTTTTCATCATCGACTACCTTATTCACCAAGCCAAACTGCAGAGCCTCGTCTGCGGTGATGAACTCGCCCGTAAACCCCATTTCGAAGGCCTTTTTCCTACCAACTGCTCTGCTGACAAAAGTGATGGGAGTGTAGCAGAAAAGGCCTATTTTTACCCCGGGCGTTGCGAAGAGGGCGGATTTAGCTGCAACTGCCATGTCACACGCAGCTACAAGCTGACAGCCTGCAGCAGCCGCAGCTCCATGAACCATTGCTATGTAGGGCTGTGGAGCGTTTCTTATTTCCCACATGACTTTATAGCACTGATTGAACAACCTCTCCACATCCACCGGATGCTGGTTGAGAATCTCCTTGAGGTCGTGGCCGGAGGAGAAAGCCCTACCTGCACCCTTTACAATACAAACTCTTACCCTCCTTTCGTCTGAAATTCTCTTAATAAGTTCTTCCAGTTCCGCCAGAAGCTCTTGGGATAGCGCATTTCTCGTTTCAGGTCGATTCAGCGTGATTATTCCAATTTTGTCCTTTTCCTCGTAGATTAGATTCTTCATGATTGGAATTGAACATTGTCTTATTTATCCCTTTCTCACAGCAATTTTCTTTACGGCCTTTACTTAGCAAACCACCTTTCAAATTGCTGTGAAGCTTTATGAGCTTGCATCCTTGCTGTTCACGATAGTACAGAGCTAACTAAAAGTCTAAGGAATTTTCAGCAACTTCAAAAGTTATGGTTCTATCTCCGAACAAAAACCTTAAATTCTGGTAACATTAATTCCCATTAAAGAAAAACAGAAGAAGGTTTAAATTACCTGAATAATATATACGAATGGGGTGGTGTGATGGCATCCATTTCTGAAAAAATGGTTGAGGCTTTGAACAGACAGATAAACGCTGAAATCTACTCGGCATACCTCTACCTCTCCATGGCCGCTTACTTCGACTCCATCGGGCTTAAAGGTTTCTCAAACTGGATGAGGGTGCAGTGGCAGGAAGAGCTGATGCATGCGATGAAGATGTTTGATTTTGTCAGTGAGAGGGGAGGAAGAGTTAAGCTCTACGCTGTTGAGGAGCCACCATCTGAGTGGGATTCTCCCTTAGCAGCCTTTGAGCACGTTTACGAGCATGAGGTAAATGTTACGAAGAGAATTCACGAGCTTGTTGAGATGGCAATGCAGGAGAAGGACTTCGCAACCTACAACTTCCTGCAGTGGTACGTTGCGGAGCAGGTTGAGGAGGAAGCTTCTGCCCTTGACGTTGTGGAGAAGCTGAGACTGATTGGAGACGACAAAAGGGCTCTTCTTTTCCTCGATAAGGAGCTTTCTCTCAGGCAGTTTACCCCTCCAGCTGAGGGGGAGAAGTAAGGAGGTGGTTTTGTGACGGAAGTTATGCAGGTGTATAAGTGCATGGTTTGTGGAAACATCGTGGAAGTGCTGCATGCCGGAAGGGGACAGCTCGTCTGCTGCGGGCAGCCGATGAAGCTGATGGAGGTTAAGACGACTGACGAGGGCAAGGAAAAACACGTCCCCGTTATTGAGAGGGAGGGGGACAGGGTTTACGTGAAGGTTGGAAGCGTTGCCCATCCGATGGAGGAGCAGCACTACATCGAGTGGATTGAGGTAATTGATGACGGCTGCGTCCACAGAAAGCAGCTGAAGCCGGGGGACGAGCCAAAGGCAGAGTTCACGGTTATGTCAGATAAGGTCTCTGCCAGAGCCTACTGCAACGTCCATGGCCTCTGGCAGGGTTGAAAGGGGTGGGGAGGATGTCAACCCTTGAAAATCTTGTTAAGGCCTTCATTGGAGAGAGCATGGCGAGGAACCGCTATACCTTTTACGCCAAAGTGGCGAAGGATGAGGGCTACGTTTTCATCCAGAGAGTTTTTCTGGAGACTGCTGAGAACGAGAAGGAGCATGCTGAAAACCTTCTGAAGTTCATCCAGCAGCTCAGAGGGGATAACGCAGCAATCAAGGTGGAGGCAGAGGCACCACTCGTATGGGGCACGACAGTTGAGAACCTGAAGGCTGCCATTGAGGGTGAGCACTACGAAAACTCAGAGATGTATCCGCAGTTTGCTGATGAGGCTGAGAAGGAAGGGCTTAAGGACGTTGCAGACAGGCTGAGGGCCATAGGAAAGGCTGAGGAGCACCATGAAAGGAGATACCGCAGGCTTCTG
>DAINRD010000021.1:0-5179 GCA_036742095.1 Archaeoglobus sp.
GCTCTCCTGTATCTGTTCACAGCCCGCCAGCATGGTTGCAGCCAATAAAAATACCATGAACCACCTCATGTTTTTTGCTAAGTGTTGCAAAATATAACTTTTCTCAAAAGGTATTAATTCTTACCACTAAAGAAAAATTTTAAATCTTAATGTTCAAATTTGGTCATGCAGAGAATGGCTGAATGCATAGCCAGAGGAGAGGATTTTGGAAAGTGTCTTGGTAAAATACTGGAGGAGAGAGGTATAACCCCTTCAGAATTTGCAAGAAAAACGGGAATCCCAGTTTCTACACTTTACAAGATTCTTAAAGGCAGCAAGCCCAGATATGAAAATGTTAAAAGGATTTTCTCTGCACTTTACGAAAAAAACGAGTTTGTGGCATTGATAGCTGCGAGATACGTTATTGAGAACCTTAGATTCGGAGAGAAAGTCAGGGTTTACCCTGCTTCCACACTGGAGGATGCAATTGTTGCAGTTGTTAGAGCTGAGAAGGATGGTGCGAGGGCAATTGTCTGTGCACCAATACTGAGCAGCCTTGCAGAAAAGCTGGTGGATGTGCCAGTGATAACAATTAAGCCCGAAAAAAGTGTCGTTGAGGCAGTAAAGGTTGCTCTTAGGAAAGCAAATCTCGAAGAGGGTGTATGAGATTGCAAGAGCTGAAAAAATAATGATTTACTGTATTCAACTCTGGCCAAAAAAGTTTAAATAACGCTGAACTCTGGAAGGGCTATGGCAAGATTTCCAGAAGCGGAGGCAAGGCTTTTCAATGTGAAAATCTGCATGAGGTGCAACGCGAGAAATCCAATGAAGGCAAAGGTATGCAGAAAGTGCGGATACAAGGGACTCAGGCCAAAGTCCAAGGAGAGGAAGGGCAGGTAAAGGCTCAGCTTTCTTCAACTTTTCTTAAAAATCTCGACATGTTTTTCCAGTGGCCTCCCATCCAGTAGAGCTTCTTGCATTTCTCGCAGTACCATAGGTCCATCTCCAGCATGTCTTCTGGCAATCCCTCTCTCCGTAGAACTTCCTTAGCCTCAAGCTCGGTGGGTTTTCGTATTGGTGTATTGCAAATGCTGCACCTGTCCATAACAATCTGAAATTTTATGCCCAGAGCCATCAACTCTCTCATCTGGTCTTCAATGCTGTTGGACTTTATCAGAATTGCCTTTCTGTTGTTTTTAAGGCACTTCTGGTAGAGAGATTTGTCTTTGGTTACCAAAATTCTGTCCCTCATGTTCTCCAGCATGAAGCTGTCCTCGTCATCCGCATCGAGCTCGGAGATGCTTACGGTGTCGTAACCAGAAATTCTCAGCCATCTTGTCAGCCTTCCAAGCATTCTATCCGTTAGAAACTTCACCTCCACCACCTTGGGTCCTTCCTGCTCATTAGAACCATGTATATCTCCTTGGCCGCTTCAGTTTTGAACTCCACGTTTTCCGCAAATTCCAGAGCAAATCTGGAAATTTCTGAGTACTCAACGGCCTGAAAGGCAAGCTCAAGCCTGTCAGCATCTCTGACAAAGTCTTCAACGTCTGAAAAGTCAATTTCTACCCCCAGCAACTCTTTTTGCTCCCTTATAGCTTTTTCCTCGTCTGCAGAAACGTAGTTCCTTGCCACTTTGTGCAAGTCTGTTGTTCTTGCTTCGTGGAGGTCGTGGAAAAGGGCTGCTGTTGCTGCCCTGCATGCTTTCTCAATGCTTTCACCACTCTTTAGAGCAAGGATGAAGGCTATTAAGGCTGTTCTGAAGCTGTGCTCTGCAACACTCTCAGGCATTTTGATGCCGATCTTCATCCATCCCGACCTTGGAGTGAGTTTGAGGGAACCGGCTTCGTGAATGAATTTTACAACGTCTTCCATAGAGTTATTAATTAACCCCGCCAATAAACTTTATGAAGAAGTGGAGGTTTCTTGGAATTGACGACAGCTTTAAGGAAAGAAAATGCTGTCTTGTAGGTTGCGTAACCTGTGAAGGTTACGTTGAAGGTTTCCTTTACTCTGAAATTGAAGTTGACGGGCTTGACTCCACTGAGAAAATAGTCGGAATGGTGAGAAAATCCAAATTCAGAGACCAGATAAAATGCATCTTTCTTCCGGGCATAACTTTTGGGGGTTTTAATGTTGCAGACATTCAGAGCATCTACGTTGAGACAGGTATCCCGGTGGTAGTTGTCATGCGGAAGAAGCCGAACATGGAGGAATTTTACTCAGCAATGGATAACATCAGCCACCCTGAGTTACGAAAGGAAATTGCGGAGAGAGCTGGAAAAATACACAGAGCTGGCGAGCTTTACATCCAGACCGCAGGAATTGGTCTTAAGGAGGCTGAAATGCTTGTGAAAACCTCTACATTGAAGGGAAAAATGCCCGAACCTGTGAGAATTGCCCACTTAGTTGCATCAGCAATTGTTCATGGAGAATCTAAGGGTAAGGTATAGAAGCATCCCTAAATTTTATAAACAATAAAAACAACTGATAACATGCAAATGGATGTTGTTGCCGAAATTATCACCAGTCAGGCTGCGGTAATATCATCATTAGTTGTTGTTGGTCTCATATTGTGTTTCGTCGGCTACAGAATCTTCAGATTTTATTCGGCAGTTATAGGATTTCTCATCGGGGAACTTTTGGGAATTTATGTGGTTTTGAACTACTACAACAATATTTACGTTGTTTTCGCTGCAGCTATCATTGGTGCAGTCGTTTTCGGTCTTGTTAACGAACTGGGACTTCTGGTTACCGGGGCAGTGTTTGGGTATCTTGTAGGTATCTATTTTCTTCCCGAATATCAGATCTATGCACTCGTCCTCGCCGGCCTTGTTGCTCTGATTAACCTGTTCGTTGAGAAACCTGTTACTGTTCTCATAACAGCGGTTATCGGTGCCAGCTCCATAATTCTCGCCATTCATATGTGGATTTCGGGAATGCACATCTATGATGTCCTCAACGACCCGAAGGCTGTCTTCGACCTCACCTTTGCCAACGTTTACTTTGACCTTCTCTGGTTTACCCTTGTGCTGACGGGCATAATAACCCAGTACGTTGCCCACAAAGAGGAGCATAAAGAGGAGGAGGAATAATCTTTTTTGCCCTCCACTACATTTTCTCCTGTGATTGAGATAGATGGCAGCTACGGTGAGGGTGGTGGACAGATTCTGAGAACTGCCATAGCTTTGTCATGCGTGACTGGAGAAGAGGTGAAAATAACAAAAATCAGAGCTAACCGCCCCAAGCAAGGCCTTGCGGCACAGCACCTGAAGGGCATAGAGGCAGCCAAGATAATCTCCAATGCAAGGGTTGAAGGGCTTAAAATGGGCTCTACCGAAGTAATTTTCAGGCCGGGGAGGATTAAAGGAGGAGAAATCAGTATTGACATTGGAACTGCTGGAAGCGTAACCCTGATTTTTCAGACAATCCTCCTGCCGCTAATTTTTGCAGAGAGGGAAAGCGTTGTTACTGTTACGGGGGGTACTGATGTTGCATGGTCTCCACCCGTGGATTACTTCAAAAACGTTACAGTAAGGGCCATTAAAGAGATGGGGTTCGATGGTGAACTTGAGCTTCTTAAGAGGGGCTACTACCCGAAAGGCGGTGGGGAGGTTAGGTTAAAAGTTAATCCCTCTTCCCTGAAGGGAAGGCTGTTTGAAAGGGTTGTAGAGGGAGTTTTCGGGGTAAGCCACTGTCAGAACCTTCCGGAGCACGTGGCTGAGAGACAGGCCAAGGCTGCGAGAGAGTTTTTAGCTTCCAAGGGTGTTGAGGCGGAAATAAAGGTGGAGGTGCTCAAAGGCCACTCCACTGGAAGCGGGATAACAATCTGGAGCGGTTACAAGGGAGGCAGTGCGCTTGGGGAGAAGGGGAAGAGGGCGGAGATTGTTGGATTGGAGGGTGCAAAGAACTTCTACAGAGAATTCTCAAATCCAGCAGCCTTCGACGACCATCTCGCGGACCAGATAATGCCCTTCGCCGCTCTTGCAAGGGGAGAGACTGAATACACCACGAGTGAAGTCACACTCCACCAGAAAAGCAACGCCTACGTGATAAACACCTTCTTCCCTGATGCCGTGAAAATAGAGGGTGAAAAAATCAGGATTAAAGGCAGGTCAGGCTAAAGAACACCTTTCTCCTTCCAGAACTCGTAATCCGCCTTCATCAAGTCCCCGTAATTTTTTATTAGAGTTAGAAGCTGCTTCTGCAGCTCGATGTCTTCCTCTGTAACCACTGCCCTGTAACCTGTTTCAAAGGCTTCTGCAATTCTCCTCCCAAGCTCACTCGCCCTCTCAACGTCGCCCTCCTTTACATCCCCTGGCGTTACACCAAAACCAATGGCGTATCCAACCGGTACAATCCCCCAGGCCTTGAGGACCCTGTTGAGGTAGCCAGCAACCTCTTCAGGCCTTCCAACGCCAGCGTAAACTGTTATTGACCCTCCATACTTCCCCCTAAGAGTTGGACGGTGACCATAGGCGAGCATCCTGTCAATGAATGTTTTCATCTGTCCTGTGACGTTGAGGTAGTAAACTGGAGAAGCCAGAATAACGGCATCACTTTCCTCAATTTTTTGCTTGATTTCCTCCATATCGTCTTTCTGAAGACACCTGCCCTTCGCTAAGCATGTGCCGCAACCAATGCAGTACTTTATGTTTTTCCCCATTAAATAGATGCTTTCGGTCTCAAAACCCCTATTCTCCAGCTCCTTCAGAGCGGCGTCGAGCATTTTAGAGGCGTTTCCAAACTTTCTCGGTGAACCGAGAATTCCGATAGCCTTCATCATATCACCCTATCCAAGCTCACCAGCCAAGCCTCTCAGCCTGACTCTCATCCTCTTCGATTTCTCAAGGACTTCTTCGAAGTCAGACTTTTCCATAATATATATTTCGGTTCCCTCAATTTCAGGGAAATTCTCAATACTGCCTCTTTCCAGCAGCATTTCCACCACAATTGCTTCGCTCATGGCAGTGGGGCTGACAATGGCAACATCGGCATGCCTTAACGCGTACTCATTTCCGTTGAAAGCCACCGCTACACCTCCCAGCTCTCTTGCAGCTTCAAACATCTTGTAATCAGAAATGCTGTCCCCAATTGCCACAGGGAACTCCACGTTATACTCCTCGCAGTATCTTTTAAGAATTTCTGCCTTTTCTCCCGCTCCAACCGCCTTAATGCCTCTCAGGACAGAGTCAATCTG
>DAINRD010000021.1:5189-12787 GCA_036742095.1 Archaeoglobus sp.
GGGGAGAGGAGAAGATGATGTCGAGAAATTCAAAAAGCTCTGTCCCATCCAAGCTTGCAATCCTGTCAATGGATTTCAGCAGGTATTCCTTGAGTTCATCTTCAATCTCAATTTCATCGAAGTTAACGGTTGTTCCATGCAGGTAGCCCCTGACGTTTATCATTGACGCAGTTCTTTCGAGGTATTGAGTGTAGCTGGTTGAAATCACCACAGGTCTCCATTTTTTTTGCAATCTCGACATTGCCTCCCTTGCGTCTGGAACAAACTTTGCTGTAAGCTCCGCAATCTCTGAAACTCTGCTGTTCCCCACTCCAGCAGCGACGAGGAAGGGGACAAGCAGTTTAACGGTATATCCCGCCTCATATCCTTCCTTTTTTAGCTCATAGGCTAAGTAGTCATCGTAAAGGCTGAGGTTTCTGAAAAATCTCGGATTGTTGAACACTGCCATTGAGAGTTCAAGGGCGAAGTCCGTCAGTATCCACGGCCCTTCCCAGTCTGTGAAGAACATAAAGGGCATAGTTGGGTGGTTTTATGATTGTTGTGCTGGGTTTTTAATTCAGCACCACCTCATGGGTATCCACAAGAGTGGTCTTCTCAATTTCCTCAAACTTTTCAAGGAACTTCCTTGTCTCGTCGGTCGGGTGGAGAGAGGTGAGGAATCTGTAGGAGACGGGCTGGTAGAGGAGTTCGACTTTAACTTTTACGGGTGGATTGAAGGGGCCATCAACTTCGTAGGTGACTGTGTCACTTCCACCAGCAAAATTCACGTCATTCAACGCCTCCCCTTTAACTGCAGTGTCAGGGTGAGCCTCTTCTTTTTTGAATCCAAGCGGCAGAAGCCTGTTATCCTTGATGTAGTCTTTTGCCTTTAACAGTGTAGCAGTAACCTTTCCATTACCGTCAATCATTACCGACTCGTAAATCTGAACGTCATCCTGACTGTCTATGACATCGTGGTGCGGCTCGTAGGGCTCATCTTCCCCTGCAATCCTTCCGCTACTATCGTATTTTCCTGATTCAAACTTAATACCTTCTGAATCCTCCACAATGAGGTGAAGGAAGGCTCTGCGAGAGGGGAAGCCAGTGGGGAACTTGTGACCGGCGTTGTTCTCCACCTTCACCTTAACAATCAGTTTACCGTCAACGAATTCCGCAGACTCTATTCTGACACTAGCACCACCTCTCAGCTGGTTCAGTGCTCTCTCCGCCCCCTTCTCATCATCCTGCATCGTCAGAAGCTGAACGTTGGCCCCGGCAAAAATGTGTGCTTTCATCTCTCTCAGAGGAGAGTTCTGAGGCTCAGTTGAGACTCTTGCCTTCTCTCCCCTCATGTGACAGTCCTGACACTTTACCATGCCAGAGTAGGCACTGTTCAACCACTCCAGGTAAGGGGTTTGCTCGGGAAATTCTCCAACGATCTCTCCATTTTCAATTGTTGGGGTGTAAAGGGTGTGACATATCGCGCAAAGTTCTGCTCTCCTCACAGTCCCTCCTTTTTCGGGAATGTACCCAGAGTTTTTCGCCATGACTTCAGGCTTGAAGGGGTAGAACGGACCGAAAATTTTTCTTTCTGGCTTTTTTGTTTCCAGGTCAATTATGTAGTGCCCGCTGAAGCTCTCCTCCTTTCCAAAGTTTTCTTCGGATATCTGATGGCAGACTGTGCATGAAACACCCTCAAGGGCAAGTTCTTGATAATTTCCACTCCTTACCTTCTCCTGAGTGAATGACATCGGCATGTGGCACTTCTCGCACTAATCCCTTATCAAATCCTCAAGCTGTGGAAATTCAGCGATTTCACTGCTCATTTTGGCCAAAAAGTAGGGGTCAACAGCGGCATTGGAATGAACAGTTTGAGACCAGTCGGATAGTATCGAAACGTCCTCATTCTTCGTGTTTTTTAAATTATCATGGCAGTAACAGCTTTGAGAAGTTGTAAACAGGAGTTCGGGATGTGGAAAGCCTGCGTGCTTTACCTCCTCAACCTGCGAGCACCCACAAACCAAGAGAGATGAGAGAATCAGGAGCATCAACCTCATCTTCATGAGATTTATTTTGCATCACTCATTAAAGACCTTTTCCCCGTAAATGGATTTAATAAGCGTTAATAACTTCTGCTTGGAGTGCACAGTTATTTTCACTTCTGTCCACTTAGGGCATAAGCTGTCAGCAACCACGTCTTTTCCATCAAAAACAGCCGGGTAAAGCCTGCAGCCCTCAGGGCGGTACTCGTAGATTATACACCTGTTTTTGGAATCGAGGAAAAAACACTTCCCCTCTACATTTCTCAGCCTGAAGACTGTTCCATCTTTTACAACAAAATCGCTTTTTTTATATCCAAGAGCCTCAATTCTGGCAATATCGCTCTTGGTTAAGGGCATTTCAGTTTGGTAACAGCATTTTCCGCAGAAGGATTTACCGTCAAAACAGTTCACAGATACCTCTTCAAGATCTTCGCTATTCCTGTTGAATACTGTATCGCCTTTTTGTCCCTCCACGCTATCTCCTCCGGAAGGTAGTTTTCAGCAATTTTTCTCAAAATGAATTTTCTGATGACCTTCCCACCCTCTTTTTTCACCTTTAATTCTGGAGGAATTTTAATGGCGGCGTCAATCACTTCCCACTCAAGATAGGGGGTTAAAAGTTTTATCTCGCTCTTGTATGAGAGTTTCACGTCTCTGACCAGATTTTCATCCCCGATGTTCTTCAAATCCTCTATGAGGGCGTTTTCAAGCTCATAACCTTCCATGGACTCGTATCTCTTGTAACCCCCAAAGAGCTCATCGGCTCCCTGACCAAAAATGATCTCGGAGTAGCCCAGAGATTTGGCAAACTCCATTGTTAGATATACCGGCACTCCTATGGAGAGCTGTAAGAAGTCCTTGCTCTCAATAATATTGCTCACAACCTTGGCAGCATCCAGTATCTCTTCCTTCCCCACTCGCCTGATCTCCAAATCCCTTCCGATCATTTTTGCCGCCTTTCTTAACCACTCTTCCTCTTCTTTGCTTGCAGTAACTGAAATGAGGGGCAGGTCGTAGATTGCAGCAAGAAGCGAGGAGTCAACCCCTCCAGAGAAGGCTATGCAGCCCACCCTGACCTTAACCTTCAGGAGTGCTCTCTCAATTTTTTCAACCAGATGCCCTTCATCTTCGCGCTTTACGCTGAAAACGTCATCAAAGGAGAATTTCTTTCTCTCTATCACCTCTCCTGTATAGTCAAGCTTCAAAACCTCTCCAGGCATTACTGAAATCGCTTCACCATCAATGTATGACCTGAAGGAGGAAATGCTCAGGTCCCCGCCGTAGTATATGGGTTTTCCCCCCAGAACATCCCTTGATATCAGTACATAAGAAGGTCGAAAGGCCACTACTGAGTAAAAACAACGCAGCTTCAGAGGCAGATTGTCGGCAAACTTGAGATTTGGAGTCTCTTCTGAGTCGAAAAAGATGTTTCCAATTTGCTTTGAAGGGTACCTTGCACTGGCATAAATCCTTCTGGCTCTGCTCTCTCCAGCGTCAAACTCTGCGAAGGCATAAATTGCCACAACTCAATTTGGTTTAGGTCTTTATACGTTTTTTGTGTAGCTGGGTTTTGTGGTAAGGTTAAAAAATTCAAATAAATAAAAAATCAGCTTTTATGGCGGTAAATAACGTAGGTATCTCCATCGTCGTAAACTTCCTGAGGAGCCACTGAGTTCAGATACTTCCAGTGCCATCCCGGATATCTGTCGATGTCGGGACCACCAACAGCAATGTAAGCAGCCCAGAAAAGCTCACTGCAGTAGTAGGCATTGTCGTAGACCTCCTTTTCCCACAGCTCGAAATCGTATGAGTCGCCTAAGTGACTGAGAGCGAAGTTAACCGCTGCCAGTCTTATTGAATCGGTGGTTTTCACCCTTGCAACTGCCACATCATCATGTCCCCTCAGAAACTCCGACAGAAGTGAGAGCTCGACGCCGGGAGTGGGGTTAGATTCTACAACTATCCACTCTCCCACTGAGCTGTCGTAATAAGCAATCATACCTACATGCGTCCAGTATCCGGGCAGCCAGTCGGTTTTCTTTCCGTGCCCAAAAACAATGTCTCCGGGCTTCACATTTGTTGGATACGGGTGCCAGTAGTTTCCAGAGCCACTTCCAGCCAGAGCAGGGGAGCAATTAAATTGAGCTATCTAAGAAATTTTGAAACGAAATTCATAACACTCACTCTGATTTGATTGAAGATGCCAACACCCTCAAGTTTTATTTCACCACTTTCCAGAGCTTTCTTGAATTCTTCAGCGCTTCTGAATTCCAGCAATCGTCTAACAGTGTCTTCATTGGCATATGCGTTTATGCTGGGATTGTCAACACTCCCCTTCAAAAATTCTTTTAGCTCGCTCTTTTCGATTTCAACCCCAATAATTAGCCTTGAGCCATCTTTTTTCTCGATAATCCAGTTCATTCTCTCGTCCTTGAGATATTTACCCAGATCGTAGCTTCTCAATAACTCGCCAATCTCCCAGAAAAGCTCGTCTTCCTCACCAGTCACAAGCATAAGAATTCTGTAGGCATCGTAGGAGGTTACAACTTCGTCATTGTTCATGTCTGCAATTGCCTCCGGTTCAATCTTTCCCACAGCCATTTTCAGCGCAATCAATGCATCTACGCTCGTAAATTCACCGTCGTTATTGCAATCGCCTTTAACTGCCTCTGCAGTAGGAATAAAAAAAATTATTAGAAAAACAAAGATGAGAATTCTCATCAGCGTCTCCTCAACAACATCGAGGTCGCCAAAGCTAAAGCTACCAAAGCGGAAAATATTTCAAAGCCTGGTGTGCTTTTCTGTTTAACAGTTACAGCTCCATTCTGCGCATCTACTGGAATTTCCAGATGTGTGTTAACATCGTATGCTTTAACACCGAGAACCGCTATTTCAGAAGTGCCCTCCTTGATTCCTTCAAAAGTTAGAACGGCAATCTCGCCATTTCCGCTTATCCCCTTCGAGTCGGCAATTCCGATTGAGATTATTCCATCATTCTCGTTTGTATTTGAGGATATTAGGCCTTTATTCAGTTCCCCTTTACCTACAGCCTTTATTTTAAGAACCGATGTGTTATATAGCAGAACGATATCCATGCTTCCCAGGTTTTGGGCGTCTGAAACTGCGATTGCAACTCTTATTGAGTCCCCAAGGTTACCTTCGGCACTCGAAATCTGAAGTGTCATCGCTGAAGCCGTGCCAATAATTGCAATTGTAAATATCAACAGCAAACAGACTATCTTCATCACCCACCACCCATCAGTTTGCTACAATCGATAATTTCGTGAGTTTTTATTCCCGGATGGTATCCTCTCAAAGCATTGCTTGCTCTGTTTGTGGAAGTCTGAGTGCTTAAGTCGAGGATTTGGGCAGCATCGGTTGACTTCACCTGACCATCTCCGTTCATGTCTGCAATAAGGTTGACCTCTATCTTTCCAACAGCCATCTGTAATGCCATCAAGGCGTCGTTACTCGAAAGGATTCCGTTACCATCGCAGTCCCCTTTAAGTCCTCCAGCAACTTCTGATTGAGCGGTGGTGCTTACAACACTGACTATCCCGTTTCCGGTGCTGAAATCAATTCTGTCTCCATTAACGTCGTTTCCAGAGGCTGTGAGCACAAGCGTACTCTGGCTTCCGGGATTGCCGATAACCTCGAAGACGATTGTAGCAACGCTCCCATTACCTCTAATTCCCTGAGAATCGACGAAGGCTATCTTAACAGCATCACCAACAATGTTCGATTCAAGTAGAGAGTTCTGGGTTAGAGTTCCGGAGTTTACCTCCTTTGCTCTCAGAACATTCGAATCGAAACTCAGCTCTATATCCATGTTCCTCAGGTTTTCAGCGTTCCTGACTTTTACCGGGACGTATATCTCTGTATTGTTCTGTGCGTTCATGTTTTCCGTGTAGATGTAAGCCCCTCCTATGGCAGAAGTGCCGATGTCCCCCCATAAGACAGACCCAATTGACCCAAAACCTCTCCCAAAGCTTTCTACCCCAATAAGTCCAGTCCCCGCCAATCCTTGCGCGCCTGTTGCGTACTCTCTTGCATAGTAACTACCATGGGACGGGACGTACCAGTCCAAGACTATGTGTCCATCCTCGCTGTCAGTATATAGAGCAAAACCAACATTGTAACTCTTATCGAAGTTGTTCTGATGGCTGAAATCATTGTGTCCTGTGTATTTAATCAGGAAATCTGTCTCCTTTGTAAACTTGACATTTGTCGTAGTGATTTGTTGATTGTGATAGTCTCCGCGAACTGATGCTTCCAATGAAAAAGCTTTTTTAACCCCCCAGTTTCAATACCGGCTTCGAGGTATGCTTTTATCTGTGTTTCCATCTGCCTTTCTCTTTCTTCGGTGAAAAATTCACCATAGGAGAATGAGTGTTCTGCAGAGAAAACGGTAAACCCACGACTGAGTTTTTCATTGTTAAGACTGTAGTGAGTAAGGCCTGTTTTGTCTGACGGGTAGGTTAGAATATTCCCCACAGTATGTATCTGCGGAATGCCTAAGTTATCGTAATCCTGTGGACTCATCAACGGCTTATATGTTAAAACTGGAACTCCCTTGGGTTTTGTAACAATTATATACTGTTGTTCTCCATCAATTACAGCCATTTCTTCTGGATTCAATATCTTGAACTCGCATACATCCACATTAGCAGAGAGGAGTATTGCATAATCGTAGTCACTTACAGTTAAACCCTCTGCCACTTTAACCGCTTCTACCTCAGATTCATAATTTTTCCATTTCCAGCTATGTGCAAAACCTAATTTAAGCTTATATTTCGAGATAAGGCTGCCCCATTCCACACTTGCTTTAAATGATAAAGCCACATCCTGAACTAAAGTAGCGCTGAAACTTCTCGAGTTACCTTCTTTATTCTTGTATTCTATGGTGAAATCAGTATAGAAGGGTTCGCCTTCGTAGAAGTTTATCCCGATATGCTTTGGAGGTGCATTAATTACCGCTATGACCTGATTTGTTATCTGTCCGGGAACACAACCAAGCTCTTCGACAACCAAGGAGTCACCATCAACATCTCCAACTGCAAGCCCATCAGCAGTCTCGTAATCAACATTAATGTGTCCAATTTCTCTCCCAGTAGCTTCGTAAACGTGTATACTGTCATCGGAGGCATCACCCGTTATTATCTCATCTACCCCATCTAAGTTCACATCTCCAGCAGCAAGCTCGTCAGAGCCATCAAAATGGGCATCGAACTCAAATAACATCTCTCCCCTTGCATTGTAAACGTAAATTTTGTGTGTGTCGTATCCGTTCCCGTAGATTATCTCATCGACCCCATCTCCGTTAACATCACCGCAAGCTATCTCGTCCTCTTCATCGTACTGGGGCTTAGTAAGCCTGCCGTTTACCTTAAATTGGACGTCAAAGCTTGTTATCTCATTTCCTCTATTCTCTCCTCCGCCACCGGTGTATTCGTATGTGTGTATTTTGTTGTCATCTGTGTCCGCTGCGATTATTTCAGCTTTTCCATCAGACCCAACCGCGTAGTTTTCATCTAATACATCGGTGCTGTTACATCTTCCTTGGAAATTAAAAAGGGC
>DAINRD010000021.1:12797-13186 GCA_036742095.1 Archaeoglobus sp.
ACTAACTCCTACAACTATCTCGTCCTTTCCATCTGCATCAACGTCTCCACAAGCCAAGTCATCTTCGCTTTCGAATCCCACGTCCCTTGAAGCAACTTCTGTCAAGTCTCCATTGTGGTCGATTACATAGATATGAACTCTTTGATCGCCACTAACGGGTGCGTTGGTGATAATATGTGCCTCCCCGATAATCACTTCATCCACACCATCTCCGTTAACATCGCAGACTGCAAGGGCATCTTCTCTTTTGTAGTCTCTCCTAAAATTTTTCACTTCCTCTAACTCAAAAGTTTGATCTTTGATCTGTTAGATCCTGATCGTCGTAGACGCGAATGTAATTCCCCCTGTCACCCAAAACGATTTCAGCGTTTTTCACGACTCTGATGTTG
>DAINRD010000022.1:0-316 GCA_036742095.1 Archaeoglobus sp.
CATTCCAACACTTTGTTATCACTTTGACGGTTGTCACTTTACAACTTATCAGTTATCAGTTATGCACTTATGTGCTTATCACTGTTCCAGTTATCACCGACGTTAGTTTGCTGTAAGGGTGTCATTATGGAGAAAAATTTTTTAGCGAGAAAATATTAGGACTTACGCTGTGAGTTGATCGCAACCCTTCTCACCCATACAGTTTGTTCTTAAAGCCGGTTCCTTCCATATCTCGTGGACAGCCTTTTTCATCGCTTAAACTGTTCTTTCCGCTAAAGCATATTTTTCCTTAAGCCTTTTCCTCTCCCTTTCCTTT
>DAINRD010000022.1:326-12991 GCA_036742095.1 Archaeoglobus sp.
TCTTATTAATATATTTTTTTAAATAATCTTCTCAGATTTTAACGATTTTTAAATAAGGCTTTTACTATTGATGAGGTACAAAGTTGGAAATACAAAAAGTAGTGGCAAAGCCCTGAAACACCAGCAACAGAAGAAGAGGACAACACGACACAATCCAAAGAGCAGGGCAACAGACCAGTATTTCAGAAGACACGACCACGAGAGAATTGTCAGAGAACTGAAAGCGCTCGCGGGAAAGGTGGTAACGGCGGCAGAACTGGCGCAGCGGTTGGAACTTGACATCCAGTCTGTGCTAATCCTGCTAAGGCACTTGAAGGAGCGTGGATCGATTAAGGGGGTGAAGTTTCATTAGACTCGAGGAGATAATTAGCAAGGCCGTAAAAAGGGTGGCAGAGGAAGAGGGAATTCCGGAAGAGAAGCTATGGATGATAATTCAGCGCGCAATGTTGCAGAAATACTCAAAGAAGTCTTAGAGAATTCCAATTTCTGTGGAACGATTGCGCAGAGGGTAGACAGAAGGTTCATACAAATTTTTTTATTATTTACTAAATTTAAGCAATAAAATATAATAAAGCCTTTAATTTTCAAACTTTAACTTCCTTCACTATTTCCCTGAGCCTTTCTGTGAGCTTATTTTCGATTATTTTCTCGAGTTCGCTATCCAGCAGTGTTTCCAGTAGCTCGACCCCATCCAAGGCAAACTCCTTGGCAAGCTTTGTGGGGTCTAAAGCCGCTTGGCACTTCCAGCATCTCTGTCTATTAGGTTCGTTGAACTCCCCACAAATGCCACACTGAACAGGCTGAAGTTTCTTGATTTCAGGCTCCATTTTGTCCCCATTGGCAATTCCGAGCTCCTTCAGAGCTTTTATGTCCGCATCAGCGTCCACCATCTTAACGTACCTCCTAAGATGTCTGGATCCCGGGATTTGCCCCACTCGTTTCGAGAGCTGCTGTTCGTTGAGCAGAGTAGCCCACATCGTTATGCCCGTGTGACGGAAATTGTAGGGGCTGATCCCTTTTCTCTTCTTTATCCCTGCCCTTTTTAACAACCTGCCTATAAGCCGAGTGTAGGCGTAGTGATCAATAGGGGCAACAACACCCTTTTTGAACTTGTTAAGGTTGAGCCACATCGGAGCAGTGGGATCGTTGGCTAGAGGGTGATTGTTCAGCCACATAGAGACATAGGGCAAGGAGAAGGTCAGGTGTGGACTCCTCCTGAAAGTCTTGCTCCTATGGATTTCCACCCTGATACCCCATGCATCTCTCACGAAGTCTCCAACCCTGAGCGTCAGAATTTCCTCTGGCCTGCAAGCTAAATCGAGGTGGCACATGATAAGTGCAGCATCCCTGTTGTGCATCGCAACCTTCACCATGCTTAGAACTTCGTCCACCGTCAGCAGGTCGTCCCTCGTCAGATCGTTGTCTTGAGGTTCCTTGCACTTGATCTCCAACGCCAGCTCCTTTTTACCGACCATCTCTAGAAACTGCTTGAGCGTAAGCTTGTACTCCTTGATCGTCGAGAGCTTGTATCCCTGCATCTCTATTTCTGCAAGCACCTCGATAACACTATCCTCGTCCAGTTTGTCGAGCTCCAGGCCAAATCTCTCGCACAGGATCCTTAGAGAAACCAGTTCTCTGTGGACTCTCGCAACACTCACGCTTTTGCCAATCCTCCAGTTCTTGTACTTGAGGATCAGCTTTTTGTTCGTCTCGGAGATGGGGCTCTTCTGGATCTTCTCTAGCTCACTCCTCAGCCTTTTGTTGTAGTCAATACTCCTCCACTTTTCCATGTCCACTCGCTTCACGATAGAATTGTCTGCTTTTTTGGTATTTAACCCGTCAACATTTGTTGCAGCGCTTTGAACACAATTAGGCATGCGCGGGCCGGGATTTGAACCCGGGCTAACGCCTCGGAAGGGCGTTGTCCTACCACTAGACTACCCGCGCCTGACCCCTTTTTCTGCAAAGGGTTAAAAACGTTTTCGAAAGCATCGCCCCTCAGCGATATTTTTAAATAGCCCCCCTTGCAACGAACTTAAGATACTTTTGGAGGGAAAGAGCATGCCACCAAGACCACTGGATGTGCTAAACAGGTCTCTCAAATCCCCCGTTATAGTCAGGTTGAAAGGGGGAAGGGAATTTAGAGGAACGCTGGATGGGTACGACATCCACATGAACCTTGTCCTGCTTGACGCTGAAGAAATTCAGGATGGGGAGGTAGTAAGGAGAGTCGGCAGTGTGGTGATTAGAGGAGATACTGTTGTTTTCGTTTCTCCTGCTCCGGGTGGTGAGTGATGTCGGACGGGACGGCTGCGATGGGTAAAAGGGGAAGAAAAAGAGTTCATATAAGGTGCAGAAGGTGTGGTAGACATTCTTTCCACAGAAGGAAGGGTTACTGTGCCGCATGTGGGTTTGGAAGGAGCAAGAGGCTCCGAAGCTACAACTGGGTGAATAAGAAAAAGAACAGAACGTAAATGTGTGGAATTGTAGGTGTTTACCATCCTGACGGGGAACTTTCTCCCCGTCTTGCCTATTACGCCCTTTTCTCCCTCCAGCATCGCGGTCAGGAGTCGGCAGGTATTGCGTCCTTCGACAACCATATCAGGCACAAAAGGGGGATGGGGTTAGTCACAGAAGTGTTCAGCGAAGAGGACTTTGAGCTTCTTGCCGGTAAGTCTGTTATTGGCCATGTCAGGTATTCCACTACTGGCCTTTCAAAGATTGAAAACGCACAGCCATTTGTTGTCAAATCAAAGGCAGGATACATCGCCGTTGCCCACAACGGAAACCTTGTCAACTACAACCACCTTAGAAATGAGCTCGAAAATGATGGGAGTGTTTTCACAACTGACTCCGACACCGAGGTGATTGCGCAGCTACTTTCCAGATACCTTCTTGAAGGAAAGGAAATAGTTTACGCCCTCGAAAAGCTGAATGAGGCGCTCATTGGTAGCTATACAATGACGATGCTTGTTGATGATGTGGTAATTGGCTACCGTGACCCCCTTGGCTTTAAACCGCTATGCGTTGGAGAGATTGGAGATGGATACATAATCTGCAGCGAGAGCTGTGCTGTTGACGCTCTTGGAGGGGAGTTTTTAAGAGACGTTAAGCCCGGAGAGGCTGTTATGATAAAGGATGGAGAGCTGGAGTTTACAAAAATTGCAGAGGCAAAAAGAAAGGCCGTATGTATTTTTGAATACATCTACTTTGCCCGTCCCGACTCGATTATTGACGGAATAAGCGTTTATGAGGCGAGAAGTGAGATGGGCAGAATTCTTGCCAAGGAAGCACCGGCAGATGCGGATTTTGTCTCTGCTGTTCCTGATAGCGGAATCACTGCCGCAATTGGATACGCTCAAGAATCTGGACTTCCATACTCTGAGAGCCTGATAAAGAACAGGTATGTTGGCAGAACCTTTATCATGCCCGCTCAGACAATGAGAGAGACTTCAGTAAGGCTGAAGTTAAACGTTGTTAGAGGAAATATCAGGGATAAAAGCATAGTGCTGGTGGATGACAGCATAGTCAGGGGAACAACTTCTAAAAAGATTATACAGATGCTGAAGGATGCCGGAGCAAGAGAAGTTCACGTGAGGATTGGCAGCCCCCCCATAATCGCTCCATGCTATTTCGGCATTGACATGAAAACAAGAGAGGAGCTCATCGCAGCCAATTACTCCGTTGATGAGATTGGCAGGTTGCTCGGAGCCGACAGCCTTGCGTATCTCAGCCTTGATGGACTGCTCAAGGCCATAAAAAAGGTTGGGGGTGATGAGGAGTACTGCATGGCCTGTCTCACCTCCCAATATCCTGTCCCTGTGCCCGGAGAGGTCTGTATTTGCTGAATTTAAAAATTAATTGTTTCATCCAGTGATATAAGGCATCCACATGAATATCAGGAGCAGGATGAGAATTCCAAACATCAGAATCATGAAGTTTCTCTGTCTCTTCCTCTCCTTGTTGAGGATTTCCCCACACTCATCGCTGCAAACCTGCTGGTCCGGCTCGATGGCCTTGCCGCAAACAACACAGTGCCTGTGAGGTACGATGCCGGGCATGACTGCAATTGGGGAGAGACAATATAAACGTTAGCTTTTTGTAAATTTAAACAAAACTACATCATGATTGTTTCGATACTGGGCGCGGGAGCAATGGGCTCTGCCCTCTCAGTCCCGCTTGTTGATAACGGCAACGAAGTGAGAATATGGGGGACCGAGTTCGATACGGAGATTTTAAAGTCCATCTCAGCTGGAAAAGAGCATCCAAGGCTTGGGGTGAAGCTTGAGGGTGTGGAAATTTTCTGGCCCGAGCAGCTTGAGGAATGTGTAGAGAGTGCCGAAGTCGTACTTCTGGGAGTGAGCACTGATGGTGTTCTTCCTGTAATGAGCAAAATTCTTCCATATCTCAAAGATCAGTACATCATACTCATCTCCAAGGGGCTGATCGATTTCGACGGCAGCGTTCTTACGGTTCCCGAAGCTGTATGGAGGTTAAAGCACGATTTGAGGGGAAGGACTGTGGCGATAACCGGGCCTGCAATTGCAAGAGAGGTGGCGAAACGCATGCCCACAACCGTTGTTTTCAGCAGTCCATCCGAAAGCTCGGCCACTAAGATGAAAGAAATCTTCGAGACAGAATATCTGGGAGTAGAGGTTACTACCGATGTCATAGGAACGGAAATAACCTCCGCCCTCAAAAATGTTTATTCCATAGCCATTGCATGGATAAGAGGCTACGAGAGCATAAAAAACGTCGAAATGAGCAATGCAAAGGGAGTGATAGCCACGAGAGCCATAAACGAGATGGCAGAGCTGATAGAGATTCTCGGAGGGGACAGAGAGACTGCATTCGGCCTTTCCGGATTCGGAGACCTCATTGCAACCTTCAGGGGAGGAAGGAACGGGATGCTGGGAGAGATGCTTGGAAAGGGGTTCAGCATCGATGAGGCTATGAAGGAGCTTGAGAGGAGGGGTGTTGGTGTGGTTGAGGGCTACAGGACGGCAGAAAAGGCCTACAGGCTGTCCAGCAAAATAAATGCAGACACGAAGCTGCTCGACAGCATCTACAGAGTTCTTTATGAAGGGCTGAAGGTTGAGGACGTGCTGTTGGAACTCGCTACATTTAAATAAATCATTATTGAAGGCTCAGCATGGAGAGTCACCACAAGTGGGGTATCGCTTTCATCGCAGTGGGACTGGCACTTGAACTCCTCTTTCCCATCCTTATAGTCTTCGATACGATACTGATTGTTGTTGGAATTGCGCTCATACTGTTTGGGGGAAGAGAAAAGAAAATCGAGGGGGTGAGTTGATGGAAAAGGAGATAATAGTTACTACAACAGAAACCGTTCCACAGCGTGAGGTTGCCGAGATTCTGGGAGTGGTTTTCGGAAACACTGTCAGGGCGAAGCATCTCGGCAAGGACATTTTGGCGGGTCTGAAGAACATAGTTGGAGGGGAGATAGAGGAGTACACGGAAATGCTGAGGGATGCGAGGATGGAGGCTCTGAACAGAATGATTAAGGAGGCCAAAAAGCTCGGCGCTGATGCAGTGGTAAACGTTCGATTCACAACCTCCCAGACAATGGCTGGGGCAGCGGAGCTTCTTGCCTACGGAACGGCTGTGAAGCTGAGGTGATGGCCATCCAAAAAGCTCTTGAGGAAATCAGGGCTGCCGGAATAGCGGTCTCCACAAGCATGGAAGACAGAATTGCCTACTGCAAGGACTACAATCCCCTCCACCTTCCCAAGCTGCTCAGGCGGGAATTTTCTGCAATGCCCGATGCTGTTGTTTTCCCGAAGACCACTGAGGAGGTTTCAGTTGTTCTTAAGGTCGCAAACACCTACGGCATACCTGTGTACGTTTTCGGCGGTGGGAGCGGGGTTATAGATGCTGCAACGCCCTACGAGGGAGGGATAGTTCTTTCCACACTCTCCCTCGACCAAATCGAGATTGATGAGGAGAACATGGTTGTCAGAGCGGGAGCCGGGGTCGTTGGAGGGAGGCTGGAGAAGATTCTGAACCATCAGGGCTTCACGCTCCGCCATTCCCCCCAGAGCCTTTACTGCTCCACCGTTGGCGGCTGGGTTGCTACAGCAGCAAGCGGGCAGTTCTCAACAGGCTACGGCAACATCGAGAACCTCATTGTATCCTTAACGGCTGTGCTTCCTGACGGTGAAGTGGTTACGGAGAGGGCAACTCCCAGAAGGGCGGGGCCGGATTTAAAGAAAATTTTTGTGGGTAGTGAGGGGCTGCTCGGTGTTGTTACCGAAGCAGTAATGAAAATCTTTCCTCTCCCTGAGGAGTTTCTCACTCTATCGGTCGAATACTCAGGTATTGGCGAGGCTGTGAAGGATGCAAAGGCTCTGATGCAGCTAAGGCCCGCTCTCATGAGAATTTTCGACGATGAAGAGAGCCTGAGGTACTTCGACTCGGAAAGCTTCACGCTGATTGCGGTTTTCGAGGGAAAGGCTGCGTTTGCAAAGCTGAAGGAGGGCAGAAATCTCGTGAGGGGAAGAATGGTTGATGGAAGGGCGGAGAAGTGGCTTGAGAAGAGGTTCGACGTTTCTGACATAAGCAGAATCGTTCCACTTGGCTTCATCTTCGACACGATAGAGGTTGCGTGCTTCTGGAAGGATGCGGAAAGAGTTTATTCAGAGGTCTTGAAGGCCATAAGGAGCGTTGATGGCACAGTCACAGCCTCAGCCCACGCATCGCACTTCTACGAAAGCGGTTTATGCTTCTACTTCACCTTTGCAGGTTTGCCACCAGACATAGAAAGCTACTACTCCGAAGTATGGAGGAGGGCCATCGAGGCTTCGCTGAAGTGCGGAGGAAATCTGACTCACCACCACGGCGTGGGGAGGTTGAGGAAGAGGTGGCTTTCGGCAGAGATAGGGGGGTACTATCCTCTGCTGAGAGACCTGAAGAGCGTTCTTGACAGGAGAAACATCCTCAACAGGGGGGTGATGCTGTGATAAATCCGAAGGTTATAACGAGAATTCTGGCCAACACTGACATGAAGACAAAGATGAGGCTGGCCAAGGTCGTTCCCAAACTCGGCAAGGCTGATGACGTGACGAAGTGCATGCTCTGCCCGAACATGTGCCTCCACGTCTGTCCAGTATTTGACGCTGAAAGAAGGCTGACCGTCTCGCCTTCTGTGAAGTCGAGGCTCGCCTACCTCGGTGAAACGGAAGAGGCCATTTACCACTGCCTTCCCTGCGATGCCTGCAAAAATGCCTGTCCCATGAATATAAGCGTGAACGACGATCTCAGGGTTTTCAGGGGCGGAGAGATGGCTCTGAAGGCAATAGAGAGGTTTGAGAAGTCCATGAGAAAAGTAGAGGTGGAGCAGAGAGAGGGGAAAGTCCTCTACTTCCCCGGATGCAGCACCTTTGAAAGCGGTCTTTTCGATGTTACAGTCGAGGTTCTGGAAAAGCTCGGCGTTGACTTTGCCATGATAAACCTCGAATGCTGCGGAATGCCCTACTACGAACTCGGTTTAATGAATAAGTTCAGGGAGAAGATTTCAAGGCTCAGGGATGCAGCATCGAGGTATGATGGAGTTATCAGCAACTGCCCGCACTGCGTTCACGTTATGAGGGAGAATGGAATAAAGGCTGCCCACCTTCTGGCTGTTCTCAAGCCCGTAAAGATTGGCGGGGATGTGTCCTATCACGATCCGTGCATTCTTGCAAGGAAGCTTGACATTGTTGAGGAGCCGAGAAAGCTGCTTGCTGAGATGGGCTTTGCCGTTCACGAGCCAGTGTTCAATGGTAAGGACACGCACTGCTGCGGTTACGGCGGGGTTTACCGATTTGTCGTCCCAGAAATGGCAGAGAAGGTTGCAGAGAGGAGGAGAGGGCACTTTGAGCATCAAATCGTGACTCTCTGCCCCTCGTGCAGGATGGCACTGAAGGCAAAGGATTTTGTGGAGCTGATAGCTGAAGGCCTATGATTGGGGTAATCGATGCCGGAACAACAACGATAAAGCTTGCCGTTTACGATGAGGACAGGCTCGTTGCAATCAAGAGGGAACCGGTTGTCAAGCACAATCCGAAGCCGGGATGGGTGGAGATTGATGCAGAGGATCTGGCAAGGAAGTGTGTGAGCTTCGCTGACACTGCAATCGACGAGTATGGCGTTGAGGCAATTGCAATAACCAACCAGCGAACCACCGCAGTTCTGTGGGATGGTAAGACAGGCAGGCCAGTTTTCAACGCCCTTGGATGGCAGGACATGAGAGCCAACGCTCTTGCAGAGGAAATGAACAGGGATTCGACCATCAGGATGGCCAGAACTGCCGGAATGATTGCAAGAAGAGTGGTGAAGCTGCTTCCAACGCTGAAAAACAAGAGAAGGGTTAAGTGGCTAATCACACTCTCCCGCCTCTCAATCCGCCCCAACCACACCAGCGTGAAGCTCTGCTGGATGCTGAGGGAGCTTGGATACAAAAAGGATAAGTACGATTTAAAGGCCGGAACAGTTGACAGCTGGCTTGTTTACAGGCTTACAGGTGAGCATCTGACGGATTACTCCAATGCTGCTGCTACAGGCCTCTACGACTCCTTCTATTTGCGCTGGAGTGAACCAATTCTCAAAATTGTTGGAGCAGATGAGGAAATGCTTCCAAAAACTCTTGAGAGCGACAGAATCTTTGGAGAGTACAGAAATGTGCCAGTGACAGGAGTCATCGCCGACCAATCCGCCTCCCTCTACGCTCTGGGATGCTGGGAGGAAGGAGAAATTAAGGCCACCAACGGAACCGGAACCTTCGTCGACCTCAACGTTGGAGAAGAGCCGCAAGCCTCTCCCGGAGGTTTACTTCCACTCATTGCATGGAAGTTAAAGTCAGAAATGAGGTACATGATGGAGGGAATGCTCTTCTACAGCGGTTCCGCTGTGGAGAAGCTGAGGGAGATCGGCATCTACGATGATGTCTCTAAAACTTCAGATATGGCCTTCCAGTCAAAGAATGACGACATGCTGCTCATACCATCCTTCACAGGCCTCGCAACTCCCCACTATGTCTCGATTCCCGGCCTGCTTTACGGAATATCCAACGCCATGACGAGAGAAGACATAGTGAAAGCCCTGCTCGAATCCATAGCCTTCAGAATAGCCGAAATCGTCGAGATCATGCGGAAGGAGTTTCCCTACGGAACTGACAGAATCAGGTGTGACGGAGAGATGTCCTCCAACGACTTCTTCCTGCAGAGAATTGCCGACGTTACAGGCTTGAAAGTTGAGAGGGGTGCGGTGCCTTCGGGAACTTCCTTCGGGGCACACCTTGTGGCAGGAAGGGCTCTTGGCAAGTGGAATAAGGAGTTCTGCATGCCCTTCGATAAAGTTTTCGAGCCCTCTCTGGATTTATCGGAGAAATACAGAAGGTGGAAGAGATTGCTCGAAATATCGAAAAAGTTGGTGGTCTAAGAAAAATTTTTAAAGAAATAATCAACTATTTTTAATGCCATATGCTGACAACGGTGTTAAAATTTACTACGAGGTGGAGGATGGAGGAGAGCCGGCACTTGTTTTCGTTCATGGATGGACTGCCAACATGAATTTCTGGAAGGAGCAGAGGAAGTACTTCAAAGGCAAACACAGAATGCTTTTCATCGACAACAGAGGACACGGAAAGTCGGACAAGCCCTTCAACAGGAGCTTTTACGAATTCGAAAACTTTGTTTCCGATTTGCATGCAGCGGTTAAGGATGCGGGTTTTGACAGATTCGTGCTCGTTGGCCACTCTTTCGGGACAATGATTTCTATGAAGTACTGCTTGGAGCATCCTGAAAGGGTTGAAGCGCTTGTTTTGATAGGAGGAGGTGCGAGAATCCAGTCACTGCACCGCTACGGCTACCCGATTGGAAGACTTTTCGCCACATTAGCTTACGGAATTTCTGCAAGAATAATAGCAAACATGGCCTTCGGGAGAAAGGCTGGAGAGCTGAAGAAGTGGGGGCTGAGGGAGGCTCTGGATAACACTCCACAGTATGCGGCTCTTAACACACTACGGACTCTGACTTCGGTGGATTTGAGAGACATTGCGAGAGAAATAAATAAACCAACGCTGATAATTGTTGGAGAGGAAGATACAATGCTTCCCGTTAGTAAATCAAAAGAACTTTCGAGGCTGATAAAAAACTCAAGGATGGTGATTGTTCCCGATGCCGGACACTGCGTGATGCTTGAGCAGTCAGAGAACGTCAACAAAATTATGAATAAATTTATATGCACTTTACCAGCAATGCTCATAAAAACGTAAGTGGGGTGGTAATTTGGAGAGACCGACAGGCGTGACCATACTGGCCATTCTTGAAGTGATAAGTGCGATATTGCTGTTTATCGCCTCTGCGGCAATAGTTTTCCTTTGCGAGTTTTATTCCGATGAGTGAATTAAGTGGAGCACCTTTTTTGAGTTTAATTTTGGCAATTGGTGGTATCGTATTTGCAATATTTGGAATTGTAGCGCTGGGAGGCATGGAGGAGGCGTCCTGCCATATCAATTCCTTTTTTATTGCATGGACTGGTCATATCCGCTGTGTCAATCCTGATGGTTCTGACTGTTGTTTACACCATCTCTCCAGAGCTTCCTGAAATTGTTCTGTCGGGCAAAATTATGGATGAGAGTCACAAGGAGATTATTGGTAATATAGTGAAGAAATACGTCAGCAGCTTTGATTTTTTGATAGAGGTTTTTCTCGTTTGGGTAGTTGTAGCAACTGTCCTGCTCACAGTATTCAAAGCCTGGTGGATTAAGCTCTGCAGCGAAGCTCTCGACGGGGATGCAAACCTCTCCAGACCTTCCAGTATGCTAAATCCCGCTTTGTTCCTCTGTTTAAGTACGAGCTCATTTACATGCTTTTAGTTGCGATCGTACTTTATCCTTTCTTTAATCTGATAAAGGACTTCATTTTAACCGTAGAAGCCAAAAATTTTGTAGCTATGTTCTACAATGCGATGTCGTTTGTTTTATGGGCAATGGTTAGTGTTGTTGTAATGGCGATAGTTCAGTTTTTGCTTACTTTTGCTCCATACGCCATTGTAATTGACGGAAACGGAACTCTAACCGGGATTAAGAAGGGTTTTTGGGTGCTGAGAAGAAACTTTTCTGATACTGTTATTATGTGGCTTCTTGTAGGTGTTGCAGGCATGGCACTGCAAGTTCCATTATACCCCTTCAAACTTCTCGGAGTGTGGGGGGTGGTGGTTGGCACAATAGCTGTAACGTTAATCGCCTGGATTTTGGTTATGCCCATCACCACCTGCTGGTGGGTTGAACTTTACAGGAGAGGTTCAAAGAAGGAAACGTAAAATGCTTTAAACAGACTGTCAAATGATGGAACATGGAGAATGTTTTGAGGAAGGTTACGGATTATAAGTGGGAACTGCCCAAGGGTTACAAGCCCGGAATGAAAGTTCCCGGTTACTTTTACATAAGCAGGAAGCTGATGCAGAGTCTCGAAAAGGATGCGGTTGAGCAGGCTGCAAACGTTGCAACAATGCCAGGAGTTCAGATGGCTTCGCTGGTCATGCCAGACGTTCACGTCGGTTACGGCTTTCCCATCGGCGGGGTTGCCGGGTTTGACGTTAACGAAGGTGTGGTGTCTCCGGGAGGAGTTGGTTTCGACATTAACTGCGGTGTAAGGCTTTTGAGGAGCAATCTGAAGGTTGATGAGGTCAAACCATTGATAAAGAAGCTTATTGACGAGCTTTTCGTTGCTGTGCCTTCAGGAGTGGGCAGCGAGGGGAGGCTGAGGGTCAGTGATAAGGAGCTTGACGAGATTTTTGTTGAAGGTGCGAGGTGGGCTGTGGAGAACGGCTACGGATACGAGAGGGACTTAAAGCACTGCGAGGAGGACGGGGCGCTGGATGGAGCGAGGCCAGAGGTTGTGAGCAAGAAGGCGAGGGACAGAGGGAGACCCCAGCTCGGCACACTCGGCAGCGGAAACCACTTCCTCGAGGTTCAGTATGTCGACAAGGTCTTTGACGAGAAAGTTGCGGCAAAGTTCGGAATCGAGGAGGGAACCGTCACGGTGATGATACACTGTGGAAGCAGGGGGCTGGGACATCAGGTCTGCACTGACTTCCTTGAGGTTCTTGACAGAGCCGTTAAAAAATACGGGATCAGTCTGCCAGACAGACAGCTTGCGTGTGCTCCAATAAACAGCAAGGAGGGGCAGGACTACTTCGCAGGCATGGCTGCATCCGCCAACTATGCGTGGTGCAACAGGCAGATTATCGCCCACTGGGTGAGGGAGAGCTTCCAGAAGGTAATGGGAATGAGCGAAGATGATCTGGGCATGGAGCTTGTTTACGACGTTGCCCACAACATAGCGAAGTTCGAGGAGCACAGGGTTAATGGCAAGAAGATGAAGCTCTGCGTCCACAGAAAGGGGGCGACGAGGGCTTTCGGGCCGGGACTGAAGGAGGTTCCGGAGGACTACAGGGATGTTGGACAGCCTGTCCTCATTCCGGGCAGCATGGGGACGCCGAGCTACATACTCGTTGGGACTGAGAAGGCCATGGAGGAGACTTTCGGCTCAACCTGCCACGGCAGCGGGAGGGTTATGAGCAGGGCTGCTGCGAAAAGAAAGCTGAGGGGCAACGTCGTAAAGCAGAATCTCGAAAGAAAGGGAATTTACGTTAGGGCAACC
>DAINRD010000023.1:0-2379 GCA_036742095.1 Archaeoglobus sp.
AAGCCCGGCACCGAGAACTGCAACGGTTTTTATTCTCTCCCTAACATCCATATTAATCACCAGCTTCACTTTAAATGGCACACATATTAAGTTTTTCCATTTTATTCGTCAAGCTTGAACTTAAGGTGTAAAAAAGTTCTAAAGTTTTGCAATAAAGTTCTTTACATTCTCTTCAACTCTGGAATAATCATAAGTGCATGTTACGATGTTACCTACCGGAGTCCCCCTCAGCTTGAGCGGGTTAAAAGGAGCCCTACCACCATAAACAACGAGGGTGTCACAGTTGTACCTCACACCAGAAATCTCAACACTCTCAACCCTCTCCTTACCAACAACCTGTATGTCATTGCTCAGTTCGCTCCTTTCAACCTCATAACCCAAATCGCTGAACTGTGATTCAGCAATCTCGACAATCTGGTCGTCCTTAGCTGCAATCAGTATTTTTTCCCCAATTCTGTTGTTCTCGGAAATCGTTCGGAAAGCATTTTCAAGGGTATAAATACCTGAAACTTTTTTACCCAAGATTGTTAGCTTAGCAGGGGCCGTATCTGTGGCACCTGTAGCGAGTATAACTCTTCTGGCTTCAAAACGCTTCAAACCGTTTCCTGAGTTCACAATTACAGGTTTGGATTTTATCACCGTTCCGATGTCAACTGGGATGTCCCTCTTTAGTTCTTCAATTTCCTGTATGTACTTCTCATATTTAATCCTTAAACCCTCCAGTCTTGAAAACACGCTCAGTTCTCCACCACTCTCCCTCATGTCAAAAATCAGGGTCCTGTATCCCTTGTCCATAAGTGCCTCTGCACACTTCAGCCCTGCATAGCCCGCTCCAATGACCACATAGTCAACTGCTACCATAGCTCTTCACTTCCTGCTCACTTTATGCAATTTTTTTACGCCCTCTCTGTATTAAAACAATTATGTTGGCTTGACACTTTTTGAAAGATATGTCAGGGATAGGGTGTGGCACTCTTCTTGAAGTATTCAAAAAGGTCAAAACCCCATTTTATTGCCGTTTCATCTAAACTGAGCAGACCGCTTTCCGTGTCGTATTTCCCGTTTCTCATGAAAAGACCGATGCAAAGAGCCTTTTCTGTCGTTATTACAGTGAATTTAATCCAATCATGTCTGTACATTTTTCCTCCATTGTCAAAATACTGCTTCAGCTCCCCGCTGTAGTCCTTCTCCAGGGCTTTAATGGATTTAAGAGGGAGTATAACTTCCACATCTGCTCTTGAAGCAATTTCCACAAACATCTGTGGGTGCTGCGGGAAGAAAACTGATGAGATTAATCTGACAACTTTTGAACGGGTATAGATTGAAGAAAATACCCTGTAATGTTTCAGAACCTCATTTTTCCCGCTCCTGAGCACTTCATAATTACCGAGTTCATCTAAACGGAGTTTGAATTCATCGGGAATGGCGCTGAAATCGTGAACTTCCCAGTACTCAGGGTCTCTCTCCAGCGTTTCGATGATTTTCATGAATTTTGAGAGTGCAAGTTTTACTATCTCCCCCTTGTCAGTAAGCTGGTACTGATTGCCATCCTTAACAACAAGTCCAAGCTCACTGAGCTTTTTTAACTGTCTGGAAATGATCGGGATTGAAATACCAGTTACTTCTCCTATCTCCTTAAGAGATTTTGGAGAACGATAAAGGACATTCAAAATAGTTCTTCTCTGCCCCGAAGATGATAGGGCGTCGATTATTTCCATGATGGTTCTACTTTTTCGAAATTTTAACTTTTACTATTTTTTTAAACGTATCTGGTTTAAAATTTACCAGACTGGTTAAATTTTGACGTTATACGTTTAACTTTACAGTATGAGTTATTAATTAACCAAAAATGTAAAAATTAATTTAAGACAAATAAAAAAAGTTTTTATATTCGAAGAAAAAGTGCCACATATGAGGGAAATTTCCGATTTGAGAGGTAAGCTCATTGTCAGTGATTATGGGGTTATTGCAATTGGTTTTCATGTTGAAGAAGATGCGTCAGGAGTCTTTGTACTCCTAAAAGTTATTGGAGTGGATGGAAATTTCCTGCTCGCTTATGAATTTTCAAACAGTTCTTTTTCGATTTTCTTGGAAAAAGATGGAAAAATTGATGTCATAAAGATCAGCAATCGCAGATTATGTGCAAACTTAGGTTTTAAACCGGTTTGCTGGACCTTTCCGGTTTACGTGCTTTTTCCCTCTCTATATCCCGACCTGTGTGATGGAGAGCTTTGCAAGAGAGTCCTCGCAACATAAAAAAGATTTTAAAAGCAACAGTCTTGCAGAATTCTATGCAGAAAAGAGTTACCGACGAGGACATTAAGGAGAGACTCAATAAAATGGATTTCAGAATAGCAGTGATGAGCGGAAAAGGGGGTG
>DAINRD010000023.1:2389-9566 GCA_036742095.1 Archaeoglobus sp.
GAAATCCACAGTAACGGCATTGCTTGCAGTACATTATGCAAAACAGGGGAAACAGGTGGGAGTGCTCGACGCCGACTTTCTGGGACCGAGCATCCCATACCTTTTCGGACTGGAGAAGGGAAGAATTGCAGTAAGTGATGAGGGCATTGAGCCTGTTTTAACGATGAGATACGGGATAAAGGTTATGTCCATACAATTTCTCCTGCCAAGAAGGGAGACACCCGTAATTTGGAGAGGTCCCCTTATAGCTGGAATGATTAGGGAATTCCTTGGCAGAGTCGCTTGGGGTAAGCTGGATTATCTGATAATCGATTTGCCGCCAGGAACAGGAGATGCTCCCCTAACTGTGATGCAGGATGCCCAGCCCAACGGCGCTCTGATTGTCTCAACACCTCAGGAACTCACTTCTGCAGTTGTTGAAAAGGCGATAGCCATGGCAGAACAGACAAAAACTCCCGTGCTTGGAATAGTGGAGAACATGGCCTACTTCGAGTGCCCGCATTGTGGTGAAACAAGCTACATTTTCGGCAAAGGCAGAGCCTCCGAGCTGGCAAGGAAGTATAAAATGGAATTCATTTCAGAGATTCCAATCGATTCTGAATTGCTAAGGCTGTCTGACCTTGGCAGGATTGAAGATTACGAGATGGACTGGTTTGAGTTCTTCCCTTACTGAATTTTTTTCATTTCTGCGATTTTCAGCAGAGCTGAGAAACTGTACCCACCAAGAACCTCCTTGACCTTCAGATGAAGCTCATCGTTTATCCCCCCAGCAAAGCTTAGCTCCGCTCTGCCTTTTTCAATTTCAGCGTATTCAACGGCAGGCGTTATTTCAATGAACTCTCTCACCCCCATAGGCTCGGCAAACCTGTAGAGAATCCAGCTACCAAATTTGTCAAGCGGATTGGAATCAGTTTTGTCCTCTGGTTCAACCACAAGTTTTGCAAGGCTGTAACCTGCTCTCATCGCCACACCACCAAGCTTTTCCTGTTTCAGCAGGGGATGCTTTTTTGTTATATCAATCACAGCCATTTTCTTTGGAAATCCTGCCACAAATCCCCTTAGCAGCGACACGTCATTGTCAACGTACATGAAGGGGCAGTAGGCGTATTCCCTGCCAAATGCTTTAACCTTCAAAAAAATGGCGAACTCTCTGTACTGCACAAGCCCGGGAGCTTCGTAGTTGAGCTCAGGGAAGTTGGGGCTTTTTGAAATAATTTCTGCGAAGTAAACGTATCCCTCCCCATCACTTTCGAAATTTTCTGGTAGAAGGTATTCAAATTCGCTGAAGGTAGCATGAGCCGCTATGGCCTCCATGCCGTAGCTCCAAGGTCCACTTGGCACAAGAGCTGATTTATCTGATTTGGTATATGGTGTGGTCCAAGCCATGTAAGTAATTTTCCTGAAAGTATTTTAAGTTTGAGTCCGAGAAAGAACATGGACTGTCTGGAAATGATTTACACGAGAAGGAGCATAAGAACTTATTCAGAAAAGGAGATTGAAGAGGGAGACATTGAAAAAATTCTTAAAGCTGCCATGCTTGCGCCTTCTGCCGGAAATGAGCAACCTTGGCATTTTGTTGTCGTAAGGGACAGGGAAAAACTGAAAAAGATGAGCGAGGCCTTTACCTTTGGCCAGATGCTCCCTCACGCCAGCGCTGCAATTGTTGTCTGCGCTGACCCAAAGCTGTCTAAGTATCCTTACGAGATGTGGGTTCAGGACTGCAGTGCCGCAACGCAGAACATTTTGCTCGCTGCGAGGTTTCTTGGAATCGGTTCTGTTTGGCTCGGTGTTTATCCGAGAAAAGAGAGAATGGAAGCTCTCAGAAAGCTCCTCGAAATTCCAGACGATATCGTAGTTTTCAGTGTTGTCTCTTTGGGTTATCCAAAAAGCGAAAAAGACTTCTATGAAGCTGGCGACAGGTTCAATCCTGCAAGAATTCATCGAGAGAAGTGGTGAGGTGCTTTTCAACCATTATTTTTTCAAAGTGGAGAAAAATCTCCCGCGGTTCGGGCAATTTCCAGTAGATTATTCCCTTCCCCACGGGCTCCTCTCCTGCCTTAAGAGAATCCCTTATCATTTTATCGCGCTCAAAAATCTTATCCATGTAGCTCTTCAGCTTCGCCACGATATTTTCCCTACCAAAAACTGGATTACCGTGTGATGGGATGGCAACGTCGATATCTCTTTTCTCCACCTCTGAAATCAATCTCTTTATCGACAGAACGAAATCTCTAACATCGCAATCAAGGCATCCGTACCAGGGTCCAAAGGACGTGAGGTCAATATCTCCAAGAAAAAGCGTTTTTTCATTGACAACGAAGCAACAATGGCCCGCAGAATGACCGGGAGTGTGAATTACCTCTACGGGAATGGAATCAAACTCAAGCTGCTCTCCATCCTCGAAAGTTCTGTAAACACTGCCAAATTCAAAATTAACGAAAAGCCTGACCCTTTCTCCAATCCCGTACCTCCTCTTAAACTCCTCGTAGCTTTCAATTGCTTCAGCGTCAAGATGGTGGGCCATAACCTTCTCTCCAATCCAGTTCATTGCGATGTGGTCTTCATGCCAGTGAGTATTGAGAACCCAATCCACCCTAAAATTCCTGAGAATTTCTCCCGCTCCAGTGTCGACAATGCAGCTTTTTCCAATGAGAAGACTGTGGCTGAGAGGATACTTCCCAGAATTCGGAGCTTCAATAATTCTGATCTTCTTCATTTAACTGAAAAAGACCAAACCTTAATTAACCCTTTCTATACCGCTAACCGATGATTGCCATCGTAAACTACGGCGTGGGGAATCTCAAGAGCATTTCGAAGGCTCTCGAATACGTTGGAGCTTCAGTAAGGGTTACTTCTGACCCCGAAATCATAAAAAATGCATCCGCGATTGTTTTTCCAGGTGTTGGAGCTTTTAAAAGTGCCATTGATAGATTGGTTGGGATGAAAAACATAATCGACTCACTTGACGTACCAATTCTGGGAATATGCCTTGGAATGCAGCTTTTTGCCACTGAAAGCACAGAAGGTGGACTTTTTAAGGGCCTTGACTACATACCCGGAAGGGTGGTGAGGTTTCCTCAAGAGGTTGGCAAGGTTCCGCACATGGGCTGGAACAGCCTTAAGATTACACGACCCTCTGAAATCCTTGACGGTATTGAGGACGGTGAATTTGTCTACTTTGTTCACTCCTACTACATGCAAACAGATGAAAGCTTCGTAATCACCAAAACTGACTACGGGCTGGAGTTTGCTTCAGGGGTGGAGAAAGACAACTGCATTGGCTTCCAGTTCCATCCTGAAAAGAGCGGGAAGGTTGGGCTGAAGCTGCTTGAGAACTTTGTTAGAATGTCAAAAAGGTAGTGTGGTTTCGAGCCTGTAAACGAGCCTGTAAACTGTCCCCTTTGCAAGGGCAATCAGATTGCCATCTGAATTACTGACCTTCATGAGATAGGAGGCTGTCCTCTTCCCCAAGTTTACCTCCGTTGCCTCGGCAAGTATCCTCTGGCAGGAGTAATAAAAAAATTTACCGTAGTACCGGCTGTATCATAATGATGATTACAATAACATTAATATAATAAGGAAAGATTTAAATATTCAAAGGTCTATTTACTGATATGAAAGCTGTAATCAACGTAAAAGATGTATTAATCCTTACAGTATTCGCTCTAATGTTACTTGCCCTTCAGCTAACGTTCATCGGCTAATGGCGTTGGTTGCTGGGTAGGAACATTAGAGCAAATTCTATTTCTTTCCAAGCCTTCTCCAGCAACGCTCTGTAATACTTCACGTCAAAATTCTGGTGGTCTTTAACACTTACGAGCTTTTTTCTGGCGTCAATAACAACGTATTCGACTTCCATTCCTGCCCTGATGTTAACGCCTGCCTTTCGGTATTCTTCGATGGCCGAGGATTCGAGAGTTCTCCTTCTGTGCCCTACCCGGCTGACAACCTTCCTTATAATCATCTCCTCAGGTTCTGCTGCTCTTAAACCACCCAGATACCTTCTGTAAACCTCTACCAGCTTTTGAGCTAAGATCTTGAGCTCATTCAAACTTCTGGCTTTACTCATTATTTCAAAGCACTCCAACTGCATTTTTCGTATATATTCTGGAGTGTCCCTTCTCCTTGCCATGACACCTCTCAGTTTCATTTTCCCATCTGAAAGTCTCCCGTAGTAGCGGTTGTAAGCCCCACTACCGTCTTTCAGTGGGAGAAAGGCAATCCAGTCGAAATTCTCCAGTTCTGTCAGCATACCCGTTTCTTCTTCAATTTTTTCTTTCAATTTCTGAATGTTTTTTCCCTTCACCCAGAGGCAGTCAACTATGCCGTGAATAACCTCAAATCCCATATCCTCTGCAATTTCCTTTGTTTTGATGAGAATCTCCCTTCCAATTCTGTTTATCTCCTCATGCACTTCAATCCTGCCAAATTTGGCATTTCTGTATCCCGTGTAGCCAAAGCATGTTACAAGCATCCACTTGAGCATTGAATCTATCCCTGAATACTCTGAAAACTTTTTCTTCAGCTTTTTCGTCCTTATTCTCATTTTAAGCAGCGGTTCAAGCACCTCTGCCAGAAAACCCCTCTTATTTGCCGAACCAATTGTCTCGGGAGAGAGGTTGTACTTAACAATGATTGAGGGGTACATGGAGGTGAAATCAATCTCCCAGACATTCTCGTAAACGCCCACCTCAGGCTGAAAAATCATCCCTCCCCTGTCCGACCGCCTCAACTCTTCGAGGGTTTTCGTTCTTTCAGCATCACTCTTTCTGAAAGGCACAGCAATCCCCCTCGTCAGAGCCTCGAAAACCTCGTAGAGGGAAATGAGGGAGCCGGGAGTTAGGCGGGATGCGAGGTTGGGGGAGATGGCAGAAATTCGAGAAGCGAGCAACACCCCCTTTAACCCTCCTTCTCTGAAGTTGAAGGAACTGGTGTCAACCAGAACCCTTCCTTCAGGTATAAGGGCCTCTCTTCTGTACCTTGCTCTTCCATAGCTCCAGTAGGATTTCTGAGACAGCCTTATGAACTCCCCCGTCCTGCTTATCGGGTTTTTAAATCCCTCTTCATCAGCAACTCTGTTGATGTGATGCATCCAGAAGTCTGCATCCTCCATTAAAATGACGTCCGGATCTTCGGCCTCAACCCCTTCTAAAAAGTCTCTTACTAGCTCTTTTTCACTACCCGCAAGAACTCTCCCGTTCACACGCATTTCCGCAATTTCAGGCCTGAACACGTCTCCCTTTACACCAACCTCCATGACCTTTAGCGGAATCTCAAACTCCGCATCAAACCTCTCTGGAAGGCTTTCGAGAATATGAGAGCATGGAAAAAATCTTTTCTCGGCCATGAGCTTCTGTTCAGACCTAACATCAACGTTGAAAAGCTTCACGTCTTTACACTGCCTCTCCACCTTCTCGGCTATTCTTCTCCCAGCATAAACCCTGTATCCATCCATCTCGCCATAAATTGTTCTGAAGGAGCACTCCTTCACTCTGTATTTTGTCTCAAGAGCTTCAATTAAATCAAAATGCAATGTTTTGTCTGGAAAATGCATTAAAAAGGAATTTTCAAACTTAAATTCCCTTGAAACAACCTTCCCGCTCTCCTTCTTAATCCAGATGTTAACGCTGTTTCTCGAAGGCTGACAGTCCAGTATCCACATCCCTATCAAGCTCCTTGAGGAGCTCAACCAGTATGGAGAAAACTGCCGCTTCCAGTGGGTCGTCAAAGGTGTAAAATACCTCACTGCTGTGCTTTTTTGCCATTTCTGCCAGCTTCTTTGCATAAATGCCGTCTTCTTTCTTCATTGCCCTCGCTGTCCTCTCCCACCTCTCAGCAATCCTCTTTACCTCCATCCTGACACTTGCCACACTCCTTCCCATCTCAGAACACCTCCAAGGTCAGCTGACCCCTTATCCTGGGGTGGAAATGCTGCGAAATGCCCTCACAGCTGACATCGGCAATGTAGTACCCCTCTCCCTCCTCCTGAACGAGAATGTACCTGTCTGCAAAGGTCGTGAGAAAGTCGAAGATTCTGTCCCTCTCCGTTGTGAAGTAAACAACTGTCCTGTCCCTCCCAATCTGCCTGAGCAGCATAACGAAGTCCTCAAGCGTGTGGAAATCACAGTCTTCAAAAAGCATGGCGTCGTGCTCGATGAAGATGGTGTCCTGATAGGCGTTCAGCAGTATTTCGATAATCTGGTGTACTGTGAAACCCCTCCTCACCCTGAAGTTCCCCTTAAGTCTGCTGAGAAATTCTGAGTGATTTCCACAGACGTAGAGTGAAGGAAACCTGCTGTCAGCACTGCTCAGAGAGTTTAAACAAACTTCTTGCGGTGCAGCTATGGCGTTGAACCCTCCATACACCTCAACCGATAGCACCTCAATCATAGTATGTAATGTCTCCCAGACAATAAGAACTTCGACCCCCGGATGCAAGTGAAAAAGATTATACATATTAACGTCTGCTTTACATTAATGCTCTCCTGGGATGAAAGTGTCTTCAGAAATCCAGAGGTCTTCGACCCGGATTACATTCCCGATGAGCTGCTGTTCAGGGATACTCAGATAAGGCAGCTTGTTTCATGCATAAAACCTGCTGCAAGCAACTCCTCACCCCTGAATGCCTTCTGCCTCGGCCCACCATCAACGGGTAAGACCTCAACGATAAGGTATGTTTTGAGAGAAGCCGAGGACGAGATAGACCTCCTTTACTCCTACATTCGAATTCCGAGGTTCAAGGAGCCCTATAAAGTCTTCTCCAAGATTTTTCAGGACGTTGTTGGCCAGCAAGCTCCGCAGTCGGGCGTGAGCAAAACCCTCCTGATGGACAAAGTCTGGAGCAACCTTGAAGAGCCACTTGTAATCGTTCTGGACGACATCAACTTTCTGAGCAAGAGTTATGCGGACGAAATCCTTTATGAGATCCTGAAAGCCCCAGACGAGTATGGGGTGAAGGTGGGCGTGATTGCTGCAGCTACGGACGTTAAGTTCCCTCTCATCCTCGACCCCTTTGTTGGTGCGGCTTTTCATTATGTTGAGATCAACTACCCGCCCTACAACCACTCCGAAATCAGGGAAATACTGCGTAAGAGAGTTGAATACGGGTTTTACGACGACGTTTTCGAGGATGATGCCTTTAACAGAGTGGTCGAGCTGGCCCACAGGGCTGGGGATG
>DAINRD010000023.1:9588-11821 GCA_036742095.1 Archaeoglobus sp.
AGGCACACGCCGGGGAATCGCTGTCCTTTGTGGCAAAAATCCTCTCAGCGCTCAACAGCGAGGAGAGAGCGGTTCTAAGGGCTATTTACGCCCATGACAAAATCTCGACAGGAGACCTTTACGATTTGATTTATTCTGAAGTCAGGATGGGTTACAGAAAGTACTACAACATTCTGGAGAAGCTGGAGAGATTGAGGTTGATCGACATCTCCTTCGGGGAGAAGGGAAAAGGCAGGACGAGGTACATTTACCGCAAGTACGATGCAGAGGTGGTTGAGAGGGCAATGGATTTGCTTTAGATTGGTCAAATTTCGGCCTTCTCCCCCTTCCCGATGCTCATTAACTCCAGCGTCCTCTTAAACCTCTCAGCGTCTCTCCTCTCCCCAATCTCCACCAGTCTCCTTTCCCATTCATGGAAGTGGATTTCACCCTTTCCAATCTCATCGATGAACTCCCTGTAAAATTTTACAATCTCGTGAATAAGCTCTACACTGTATTCCCTCCCCTGAATCTTCAGACAGTCAACTCCTGCTTTTATCAAATCCGGTATTTCTCTGAGAAGAAGGAACATGTTGTTGGGAAGGTTGCCGATATCATGGCCGTTTAAGCACCATTTTGAAAGGCAGGGTCTGAAGCACACTCCCCCTCTGTTGGGACTGCCCACGTAGTAAGACTTTCCATTAATGCTCTCATTTTTAAGGGATTTGTAGCTGCTCATCCAGCACTTTCCGAGGTATGTGAAGTCCGTGTTTGCGTGAATCAAAATCTCTATGCCAATTCCTGCCCTCTCCTTAATTTCCCTGATTTCATCAAGGGTTAACTTGCAGTCAGCCACAAGCATTGAGGCTCCAGCCTCCCTGTAAACCTTCGCCTCCTCAAAGTTGATGACGTTGCAGCCTATGCTGGCAACCACTGTGATTTCGGGGTAGTTCTCTGCAACATACTTCATCAGGCCAAGGTCATTCAGTATTACTGCATCAACTTCGGCAGAATGCAGGAACTCCATCTTCTCACGGAACATTTCAAACTCTGCGGGCTTCGGAAAGGCGTTTATTGCTGCCCTCAGCTTACCCCCAAAATCATGCGCTATTTTTGCAGCTTTGCGAATTTCATCATCGTCAAGCTCGTATCTCTTGCTCCTCCTGCTCCAGCCCTTCACTCCTGCATAAACACTATCAGCTCCCGCTTTAAACACGCTCTCCACCATTCCCAAGCTTCCTCCCGGCGCAAGCAACTCAACCATCTCAATCACCCGGAACGTAAATCTGGCCTGCTCTGTTGAAGTAAAAACCGTTACAAAGTCCAACTTCAGCAAGCTCAACCAGCTTTTTAAAATCTTCCTCGCTGAAACCCCTTTCCAACCTTTTTCTGTAAATGCTTCCAACAATTTTTCTGTATGAGGATGTTTCTGAAAGGGACTCCACCCTGATTGCGTCGGCAAATTCAAGCTTTTCAAGGTGCTCGTACATGCAAACGTCTTTTCCACTCAGAGTCACCTGTCCAAAGGGTTTCAGAACGATGTCTTCACTTCTCAACCACAAATCTTCTCTGCAGATTTCCGGGCACTTTTTGCCCACCAAATCTTCAAAGTTCAGCAAAAAGCACTCGTGGCCGATTCCCAGAGGTATCTTCCCGTGAACCACCACCTCTATCTCAACTCCTGTCTCCTTTATCTTCTCCAGATCCTCAATTGCCAGCTCGTAGGCTGGAACGATTCTTTCTATCCCCATAGAGTACAGATATCCGCCGTTGAGGCCGTGTAAACGTTTGCCAGTCCACCGAGGTGAACTCTCGCTCCATACTCTTCCTTTATTTTCCTTGCCACACCAAGGTTGAAAACTTCAAACGCCTCCACCCCAGCCTCAATTCCCAGCTCGACGACCCTGAAAATCCTCTCAAGGTCCCTGTTTCTGGGAGCAGCGTAGAGACTGAGGTATGCCTTCTTACCCAGACTTCTCAGCAACCCCACACCTTCTGCAACGTCCTTTCCAGACGAGAAACTCCCCTCGTAATCCCAGCAATAGGGCATTCCCATGTATATGGCATCGTACGGCATGAGCTCTCCATCAATACCTCCAAGGTCAGGGACGTTCGTTGTTATTTCCAAGAGCCATCACCCCCACTTTGCTAAACTGCCTTCCCTCAAACTTCAGGATGTCTGCATCAACTTCAAATTCCACGGGTTTCGGTGAGAAGGATATTTCCTGAGATTTTCCCTTGTACTCCACCCTCC
>DAINRD010000023.1:11839-12863 GCA_036742095.1 Archaeoglobus sp.
GCAGGCATTTTCCCTTATAAAACATCTCGACGAAGGCCTTTTTGAAGGCTTCAATTTCCACACCCTCAATTTTAAGTCCCCTAACATCTTCATTTACTTCTGGAGGAATCACAACAACAGAGGCTCCAGCATCCCTAAGAAGCTCAACGTCATGGATGTTCAACGCATTCAGCCCCACACTGGCCACAACTCTTTTGCCCTTGAGCTTGTTTATTGCCGCAATCTCATTCAGAATTATGCCTTCAACCTCCAAATTAGCTGCAGCATCCACAATTTTATCCGCCTCCCTGACCCTGTTCAACGCAACAAATATTTTCTCTTTTCTTGCCATTTTGTTTATCTCATCGGCAGTAAAGGCCTTATCGTCCCTGTATTTGCTGAAACCCTTTAAACCCACATACTTCACAAATATTCCTGCAAGAATACTCATATTTAAGCTTTGAGTATTAGAGTAATGATTTGTTATTGACATTCATAGTTCCGGTATAGATGTCGAGTACCTCAAAGTGAGGAGATTGTGCCCCATCCACAATAACATCAGAGATAACATGGACGAGATAAGGAGGTTCGGAGTCAGGAGAATCGGCGTATTTGGCTCCAACGCAAGAGGGGAGTAGAGAACCGACGGCGACGTTGACTTAGTGGTCGAGTTCGAGAGGGGAATGACCACACTCGAAAACTTCCTCGGAGTCTCGTAGGTTCTCAGTGAGCTCTCTTTTGAACTTCCTTTTATAAATAAAACATCCAGGAGGACTTCAAGCTGATTAACGAATTCGCGAGAGCGAGAGAGTGGTCCTGAGCTTTATAATCTCTCAATAATCTCTCTGACCTTCTCATATAACCCTACACTCACTCTAAACCCAGACTTATCGAACATTCAGCTTGAGGTAGAGAGACTGGAACGAGAGGAGGAGAGACGCTGATGAGGTGTACAGGGGAGCCCCAAACTGGCAGAGAAAGTTAATGAAGATGGGAAGGAGAGGGAGTTAAAGAAATACTGGATTTTCGTTGAGAGGAATGAAGT
>DAINRD010000024.1:0-3989 GCA_036742095.1 Archaeoglobus sp.
GAAATTACATCTGGAAGAGAGAGGAGGATACATTCTCGCATTTACGGTTTTTGCTGCACTTGTGGTTTACACAACGTTCCATACTCTCTATTTGGGGGGTGAGGTCTCTTGAGCTTGGTCAGATCACTCAAACTGGGATTTCTGACGATTATCACCGGTTTGATACTCTGGAATTTCAGGTTTCATCTTCTGGGTGCGGGTTTGGTAATAGCAGGAGTGATATCCCTTATCGTTCAGGCGGTGAATCTCAGGAAACCTGAATTTGACCGAGTTCTGGATGAGAGGGTGGAGAGGATAAACGAGAAGTCCGGATTTTGCTCTTTTTGGGTTTTAATTTCGTCCTTAGCTGCTTTCAGGGCTCTAAGCTGGTATTTCAAGCTGGAGTTGGAGAGTGTGCTTGAATACGCTTTCCTCATCGGGATATTCTCTTTCATCATATTCAGATTCCACTTTTCGAGGGGGTGAGGAGAGAAACAATTGTTTTCCTCGAAGAAGGCATTATAATCCCTCGATAAAGCTGGTATTACAAGTTCGATGTGGGCATAGGGAGCATCTTTATTTTTGAAGATGTGGAGCTTTAGTCACTCCAGCAGAGTTCATTTCCCTCAGAAGTACAAAATTTGCCAAGAAACTGCATCTTCGGCATCTCCTGTGGTTCTTTCGACTCCTCAGAAATCACTTTCAGACAGCAGCAAAGCCAAACCTTCTTTAAGCTCTGCCATACCTTTGATTGAATGCGACTCAGGGACGTCTTCGTTGAGGAGCTCAGAAAGAGGGGAATCAGCAGAGTGGGCACGAGGTTGAAGAAGGTAATGTCCTCCTCCGACCCCATCGCCAGAATGGCCCTCTACGTGGCAAACGGCAAAGCGGAGGTCTGCAAAAGCGATGGCGGGTTGCAGCACTCCTTCACTCTCGATGGTCACTTCGTCAATCTGCCCCCACAAGCATACGTTGGGAAATGCTACTCTGACGTTCTGCTGACAAAAGACGATCTGATAAAACATCCCTTTCCGTATGTGGTGGTGGACTGCAGGTTTTACGACGAGCACTCGGAAAAGGAGAGGTGGAAGATAAATCTTCAAATCAAGCAGACTCTTGGCATTGTGAGGGAGTACATGTGGGACGATAAGCTGGTTGTGACCTACAGAGATGTGGGGTTTGGAAAATATTATCCGTCAACGGAGGAATTTTTAAGAGAGAAGGTGATTGAGAGAGTTATTCTACTTGACCCAAACGGAGAGGAGCTTTACGGCAGAACGGGAGCGGAATGCTTCATTATCGGGGGAATAGTTGACAAGGCGGGAACGAAGAAGGGTTACACCTCCAGAATAGGAAAGGCACTCGAACGGGAGGGAGTGGAGGTTGATTACCGCAGAATCGAGCTCAGAGGAGACGTTATTGGAGTGCCAGACAGAATAAACCACATTGCAGAGGTTCTCCTGAGAGTTGAGCTGGATGATGAGGATGTTGAGAGTGCTGTAAAAGCTGTGCAGCCACCACTCGTGGCTAAGTGGAGGCTTAGAAAGGAGCTGCACGAGAAGACTGTCAGGGTGTGTGTCGGAGAGGAGGTGGTAAGGGTTGTTGAAAAAGGCACTTTCGATGAGTTCAGGGAGTGGCTCAACATAACTAAGAAGGACTTTTACGATGTATGTAGGGAGCAGAAGTTTTTCGCTGTTTCAGAGAAGGTTATGAGCTGGATAAAGAGCTTAGAGTGGAATGAAAGGAGGAGGTGTTTCAGGCTGAAGGATGATTGTTAGGAAAGTCCGAGATCTTCCTTCACCTCTGTCAGTCCCCTGATGGCCACCTCGTATAGCTTCTCCAGGGGCATTTCCAGCTTTTCTATCATCCTGATTCTGTCCCTGTCGCATCCAGCAGCAAAGCTCTTTTCCTTGAACTTCTTCTTGACCGTTTTCGGTGTAACCTCGCCGATTTTGCCTCCCTTAACCAGAGCACAGGCCACAACCAGTCCCGATACGCTGTCAGCCGCCTGCAGGGCTATTTCTACCGGCTTTTCATAATCGCTGAACAGCATGTGGTTATGCCTCCTGACAACCTCTGCTATTTCCTCGTCCACACCCTCTTTAAGCAGAATCTCAGCCCCAACCAGACCGTGTTTCTCCATGTCTCCCTGAGTCTGTTCGTAGTCGATATCGTGGAGAATGCCAATCGTCCACCATTTCTCCTCGTCTTCCCCAAGTTCTCCTGCAAGACCTCTCATAACAGCGGCGGTGGCAATACAGTGTTTGATGAGCTTCTCGTCTTTAACATATTTTTTCAGGAGCTCCAGCGGGTCCATAGAATGGGTTTAGGTTTGTCCTATTTTGCTTTTTCTCTTCACTGCGAAACAATAAAACAAATTAACCATCCTGCCAAAATCCTTTAATGTTCCTAAGGCTGCGAGAGGAAATTGCCAGAAGCCTCAAAAATTCAGGAGTTAGAGTTGCCTCACCGTACAAGGTAGGAATTGGATGGATTGACTTAGCCATCCCTCGAAAGAGAATAGGCGTCGACATACTGGATGGAAGCTACGAATCCTGTGCGGAGAGGCTCAACTCCCATCCCTTCAGGGACGTTAAGATTGTTGACTCCGTCGAAGAGTTCTGCGAGGAGTTTGGTATTCCCGTTCCCGAACTGAATGACGATGAGCTTGATGCTCCCTCAGCCTACGTAAAGGCCATCGAGGATGCCCTTGCTTATCTTTACATCACGGGAGAGGTTTACGAGAAGGAAATTGATTACAGACCTCTAAACTCAACCCTACCCGACCTGAAAAGATTTGGTTATACCATCTCCTACTCAAAACCCAAGCTGAATCCGGAGATGTTTGTCTGCCTTACACACGACGGCTACAGGGCTGCAAAGAAGGTTGTCCTGAGGAGAGCTGTGATGTTTGAGAAAAGGCTCAGGAAGCTTTCAACTCCAGAAAACTACATAATTGCCCTTGGAATGTCTGCAGGTCTGAAGGTTTTTAAGACTGCTGATCTGGAAGATTACGACCTCAAATCCCTTCTAAGCTTCATGAGGGGGATTAACGAGGAAATGCTGATGCTTGACGAAACTCTGCACCCAAAAACAGCCCTCTGCAGATTTCTCGTCGATACTGCCTTAAATGGTAAGGCCGTTAAGCTCGCTCAAACTCTGAGCAAGCTCGGTCTGGCATTCAGGGTGAAAAGACACTCTCCCTTCGGACACTACCTCGGTGAGGAGTGCAGAATTGCGAGAGAGGCTGTTGAAGCTTTGATGAAGTTCAGCTACGCAGAAATCCCCAGAGAGTATTTGAAAGAGTTCATGGCCCTCACGTATCCCCTCAGCCACTCCGACATCTACCCGATCCTGAACTATTCAGGAGATTTTTTGAGGAAAGCCGAAAAGAACGGAGTTTGCAGGATAGAAGGCTCAAAGATAACCATTAACCAGAAATTTGTTGATTACGCCAAGGTCAGGCTGGCGATACTTGTGGAGAAAATCACAGAAAATCTCTCTTAACCTGCTCAGCAACCTCTTTGCCTGCCTTAATACTCCCATTCATACTCCTTTCCGGATAGTTCGGTTTTGACGTCATCCCTGCAATGTAAAAACCATCTGCAACCCTGTAGGGAGTTACCTTCCTCCTGTAGCCTTTCTCATAAATCGGACCGCTGTACTTTGCTTTGAAAACCTTCGCCCATCTCACACTCTCTGTTTTAAATCCGAGCTTTCTGAGGTCGGAGAGGAACATCCTCTCTATCTCCTCATCTCTCAGATTGAAAAGCCAGCCGTCTGGAGTGGAGTAGGCTGCCAGATACATGATGTGAATGCCGTAATCCTCGAAGGGCATGAAGTTCGTGTGCTCAATCACTGCCCCGAAGCTCATCCTGTCGGCGATGTTTGTCCAGTAGATGTTCTCCGTCAGAGTCTCCTCAGCCCCAACCAGGGCGCAGACTGAGCTCTGATACCTGATTTCGGGAATTCCGAGCTTGTCAGCCAGCTCACCAAGCTCTGGGAGAGGG
>DAINRD010000024.1:3999-12453 GCA_036742095.1 Archaeoglobus sp.
TGTGTATATCACAGCATCAAAATCATCCCCGTTCACGTTCCATCTGGCATTTTTCCTGATTATCGCCTTTTCTCTCCTTATCTCCAAACCCTCGGCCATTTTCTCGACAAGCTGCTGGAATCCGTGCCTTATGTACCCTATCTCCTCTCCGGAATACTTCCTGTTGCTCCTTATCGCAACCCTACCAAGCAACCAGGCGTAACTCACCTTCTCAGCATTTTCACCAAACTTTGACCTCAGTAGTGGCATGAAAAAGCGCTCAAGCAGCCCTTCTCCAAGCTCCCTTTTTATTCCCTCCACTGCACCGACGTCATCGAAGTCCTCGTAGTTGAGCTTCCTGCTTTTTATAGTGAACCTCGCAAGCCTGATTTTTTCACCGAAGCTCAGCAGAGGATAGCGAAGAATCTCAAAGGGAGTGTTCAGGGGATAAATTTTACCGTTTGCGGCGAATCCTGTCTTTGCTGTTTTCCACACAAGCTTCGACTTCAACCCATTTTTTTCAATTTCTTGAAGAAGGAGAGAATCATACCTGAAACAGTGGTGGTAGAACTTCTCAATGCTGAAGTCCCTGAAGCTTGCCACCAGCCCTCCAACGTCCTCAGACTCGAAAACAACGACATTGGCGTGCTCGGCAAGCTCCTTCGCCGCCTTGAGCCCTGTGAGCCCCGCCCCAATCACAGCAATTTTCATTAAAATGCGTTTTTTCAGGCTATATTAAAACTTCACCATCTTTATAAAGTTGTTGTGTAACAATGTTTTTTGATGGTCAATCATCTCATCAACGCCCGTAGCCCCTACCTACGCAAGGCTGCAAATCAGCCAGTTGAGTGGTTTGAGTGGGGAGAGGAAGCTTTTGAAAAGGCAAAGAAGGAAGATAAGCCCATTTTGCTCTCCATTGGTGGTGTCTGGTGCCACTGGTGCCACGTGATGGCGAAAGAGAGCTTTGAGAATGAAGAAATTGCTGAGATAATAAACAGAAATTTTGTGGCCATAAAGGTGGACAGGGATGAGAGGCCCGACATCGACAGGAGGTATCAGGAGTTCGTAATGGCCACCACCGGTAATGGGGGCTGGCCGCTAACAGTTTTCCTTACTCCCGATGGCAAGCCCTTTTTCGGGGGGACTTATTTCCCTCCTGAAGATCGCTATCATCTTCCCGGATTCAAAACTGTTCTCACAAAATTGGCAGAGATGTGGAAGCGTGACAGGGAGAGGCTGCTGAACTCTGCCGAGGAGCTTACGGAAGCAGTTAGGAGGTATGCTGAGAGCAGCTTTAAAGGGGAAGTTGATAAAAAACTGCTTGATAAAGGAATTGAGGCAGTTCTGACTCAAACGGATTACGTTAACGGTGGATTCGGCTCAGCCCCAAAGTTTCACCACGCCAAGGCTGTCGAGCTACTTTTAACACATCAATTTTTCAACGGAGATGAGGAGTTGCTTGGAGCGGCGGAGATAACGCTCGATGCCATGGCGAAGGGCGGAATTTACGACCACCTTCTTGGAGGATTCTTCAGGTACTCCACCGATGATAAATGGCTCGTGCCACACTACGAAAAGATGCTTTACGACAACGCTGAGCTGCTTTATCTCTACTCCATCGCCTACGCCTTAACGGGAAAGAGGCTTTACCAGAAAGTTGCCGAGGGCATCGTTGAGTATTACAGAAAATTTGGCTGCAGTGGTGATGGCGGCTTTTACGCTTCACAGGATGCGGACATTGGAGAGCTGGATGAGGGAGGCTACTACCTCTTCAGCGACAGTGAGCTGAGGGAAATTCTCGAGGAAAGGGAGTTCAGAATTGCCACGCTTTACTTTGACATTCAGGGGAGTAGAAAGCTTCCGCGTATCTTCCTTACCGAGGAGGAGATATCAAAAATCCTCGGAATTCCTCTTGAGGATGTGGAGAGGGCTGTTGATTCTGCAAGAAGGAAGATGCTGGAGTACAGGGAACAGAGGGAAAGACCATACATCGACACCACAATTTACGCTGGCTGGAACGGATTGATGATTGAGGCCTTGTGCATGTACCACAAGGTGTTTGAAAACAACTGGGGCATCGAAATAGCAGAGAAAACGGCCAACAGGCTGATAAAGGAGTTCTGGGATGGTGAAAGGCTTCTCCATACTCAAGGTGTCGAAGGTTTCTCGGAAGACTACATATTCCTTGCCAGAGGTCTCTTGGCTCTTTTCGAGGTTACACAGAGGCGTGAGTACCTCGAAAAGTGCATTGAAATCGTTGATACGGCTGTTGATAAATTCTGGGATAGCAGAGAAGGAGGCTTCTTCGACTCGGAGGAGGCTGTGCTTGGAATCAGACTCAAGAACTTCTACGACACCTCAACTCAGTCAGTGAACGGCTCAGCACCACAGCTTCTATTAGCTCTCAGTGCCATTACTGGAGAAAGAAAATACGAGGAGCTTGCGGTTGAATGCCTCAAAACTTTCGCGGGAATGGCAAGAAGGTTCCCCTTCTCCTCCGCATCCTACATGCTCAGCCTCTACACCCTCATTAGAGGGGTTTACCTGGTGAAGACAAAAGAGCACTTTGAAAGGGCTCTTAAACTCTTCAGACCCTTTAAATTTGTTCTGAAGGAGGACATTGACGGGATTATGGTTTGTGAGGGCAGCACCTGCAGATTTTTGGCTTCAACCGAAGACATTATAAATCAGGGAAGATTAGAAGAGCCATGAGTTCTCGCATTCCCGGATTTTACAAGCTCAGCGTTGAGGAAAGGCTGAAGAAGGTTGCTGAGTTTGCTGGCTTGAGCGATGAGGAGGTTAAGGCTGTTTTAACTCAGGGTTTGCCCCTCGAAGTTGCTGACAGGATGATTGAGAACGTTATCGGCACCTTTGAGCTGCCCTTGGGCATAGCCACCAACTTCCTGATTGACGGGAAGGATTACCTCATTCCGATGGCCATTGAGGAGCCCAGTGTCGTTGCCGCAGCAAGCAACGCAGCGAGAATGGCGAGGGAGAGTGGTGGATTCACCACGGATTACACGGGCTCGCTCATGATTGGTCAGATTCAGGTTACGAAGCTTCCCGATCCGTATGCAGCGAAATTTGAGGTTCTCAGGCACAAGGATGAAATTATAGAGAAGGCCAACGAATGCGACCCGATGCTCGTAAACCTCGGAGGGGGCTGCAGGGATGTGGAGGCGAGAATCATTGACACCATAATGGGAAAGATGCTCATTATCCACTTAATTGTTGATGTAAAGGACGCCATGGGGGCGAATGCGGTTAACACGATGTGCGAGAAGGTTGCCCCCTTCGTTGAGAGGATTACTGGAGGGAGGGTTTACCTCCGCATCATCTCGAACCTCGCAGCCTACAGGCTGGCGAGGGCAAAGGCTGTGTTTGACAAAGATGTTATAGGCGGAGAGGAGGTTGTTGAGGGGATAATGCTTGCCTACGCCTTTGCTGCTGCTGATCCCTTCAGATGCGCCACGCACAACAAGGGGATAATGAACGGCATCTCAGCCTTGATGATAGCAACAGGCAACGACTTCAGGGCCATCGAAGCTGGAGCTCACAGCTACGCAGCAATTGGAGGTTACAAGCCCCTCACCACCTACGAGGTTGACAGAAAGGGGAATCTGGTTGGAACCATAGAAGTCCCAATGGCTGTGGGGGTGATTGGGGGAGCGACGAAGGTCAATCCGCTGGCAAAAATCTCCCTGAAGATTCTTGGAGTTGAAACAGCCGAGGAGCTGGCGAGAGTTGCTGCTGCCCTTGGCCTTGCTCAGAACTTCGCTGCTTTAAGGGCTCTGGCAACAGAGGGAATACAGAGGGGACACATGGAGCTTCACGCCAGAAACCTCGCAATAATGGCCGGGGCAACGGGAGATGAAGTCGAAAAAGTTGTTGAGATAATGGTCAGGGATGGAAAGATAAGGCTGGACTACGCCAAGGAGGTTCTTGAAAAGATAAGGGGCGAAATGGGGTGAAATTTAGGAAGCCCTAAGGACTCAGTGTGATTATAGAGGGGGCGTAATCATCCGGCAATTCAAAAAAGTTATAGCTTTTTTATGAGCGCCCGGGCCGGGATTTGAACCCGAGTCGCGGGCTCTCTGCGGGGTTGCATCCCGCGACAGGCCCGCATGATAGGCCGGACTACACCACCCGGGCTTCTTTTCTGCCATAGCCCGTTTGGGCTTTTAAGGATTTTGGTTCAATAAGGGATTTAGGGGTGCGTGTAGATTGCAGTAACTTCTCCTTTAGTAGATTCAATCCTGCAGAAGGCAAACCTTTCGAACTGCACCACCCTTCCTTCATCACTTATCACGTTCCTCTCAACCAGACCTTCGGCTTCCCTTTCTCCAATAATTCTGCATGGGATAACCTGACTTTCTGGTAACCAGTGAATTATGTTCTTTCCCTTCTTCACTTCTCCAAGCTCAAAACCCCTGAACTCTGCCTTCTCGTTGAGGATAACATTGCAGAAGTCCTTAAGTCTGACTAACTGTCCCTTCAGTCTCTCAAAATCGTCTTTTGTTATATAAACCACTCTCTCTCCCCTGAGCCTCCTTCTCTCATTGGTGGTGGGATTCAAAGGCAGTTCGACCTCCATCTCCTCTGGTAAATTCACAATCTCAACCCTTACTGGCTCCCAGACGAAGAAGTAGCGGTTGGCCCTGGCATCTACAATTTTTCTGTTCTCCGCATAGAGGTTTTTCAGGCTTATTGAAACGTCGTTCTCGCCCACGCCGAGAGAGAGGAAGAAATTCTTTATGGCTTCGGGCTCAAAACCCCTCCTTCTGAAGGCTCTCAGCGTGGGCAATCTTGGGTCATCCCACCCTTGAAATCTCCCCCTTTCAATATCCTTTTTTATCGAGGAGGTTGAAAGCTTCCCGAATTCAAAGATCTTAACTCTTCCCCAGTGCTTAGTTATTGGGTATTTCCAGCCGAAGTACTCGTAAATGTATTTTTGCCTCCTCTCGGAGTCAATGAGGTCCTTACCCCTTATTATGTGCGTCACCCCCTGGAGGCGGTCTTCTATGGCCGATTCAAAATCGAGAGTGGGATAGACAACAAAGCTGTCGCCTACCAGTGGATGGCTCTCCTTGATTATTCTGAAAGCCACCCAATCCCTTATTGCTGGGTCCTTGTGCTTCATGTCAGTTTTTATCCTCAGAACGACCTCGCCCTCCTCGTAGTCCCCCTCAATCATCCTTTCCCAGACTTCAAGCGCATCTTGGGGGTCAATGTTACGGTGGGGACATTCTTCACCGCCATCTCTGAACTTCTTGAACTCCTGCTGGCTGCAGAAGCACGTGTAGGCTTTACCCATCTCTATCAGCTTTTTAGCATAATCGTAGTAAACAGGAATCCTCTTAGAAGCGTACACGACTTCATCTGGTTTGTATCCTAACCACTCAATATCTTCCAGATACCAGTCGTAGGCTTCCAGCATGGGTCTCTTCGTTCTTGGGTCTGTGTCATCAAATCTTATGATGAATCTGCCTTCATACATCTTTGCATATTCTCCGTTTGTGATTATTCCTCTGGCAGAGCCAAGTGTAGGTGGTCCGTTTGGATTCGGGGCAAAACGCATAACGACCTTGCCTTTCTCAGCTCCTTCAAGCTCTGGTAGCCTTTGTCTGATTTCCTCTTTTTTCTCTTCTTTCAAGAGGGAGTATTTCTCGATCAGCTCCTTTCGCTCTTCGTCACTCAACCTTTCAAATTCCTCGATGCACTCTCTCACCAACTCAAGAACCTCTTTCGCCCTCTTTCGGAATTCAGGGTTTTCTGCCATCACCTTGCCCATTACAGCCTTTTCGTTGGCCTTTCCGTATTTTGCTGCATTCTGAACGACGTATTTCATTACAATGTCCTTCACAAAGCAACCGCATCGGGGAGAAATATAAAGGTGATGAAAGTCTTAAATTCAGTTTCTTCTTGCAGAAAGCTATGGGCTTTATCCTCAACGAAACTGCTTCACTGTTAATTTCAATCGCGGTCGTACTCCTGCTGATAAGGAAAATTAGTATAGGTGTTTCTCTTTTCATCGGCTCTGCTCTGCTTTCATATCTGATTTTTGGACTTGAAGGTTTTCAGGTCATATTTAATGCTGTTACCAGCCTGCAGACACTGGAGATTGTGATTATTGTCATCCTCGCCTTCACTCTTGGTTATTCCATGGAGTATTTTGGAATGCTAAAAGACCTCGCTGATGAGCTCTCTGATTCACTCGGAGCCTACAGCTTTCTTCTCATACCATTGCTGATAGGTCTTCTTCCGATGCCTGGAGGAGCTCTCATTTCTGCAGTGATGCTCGGCCCCTTAATGAGCAGGCATCCAGTCTCCCCTGAAAGGGCAACCCTCCTCAACTACTGGTTCAGGCACATATGGGTTACTTTCTGGCCCCTCTACCCCAACGTCATAATCGGGGCAGCCGTTGTGAACGTAGATTACTTCCATTTCGCTGCTGCAACCCTCCCAATTCCAATTTTTGCAACCATTGCTGGTTTAATTTTGACAAGAGGAATGGAAAGAAGACTGAACCTGAAGTGGACCACGTTGAAAGCAATGATTCACCTCTACCCCATTGCAATTTTGATCCTGCTATCATTGTTGCTAAAGCTGAGTCTTCTTATGTCTTTGATTGCAGCGATAATAACTGTTGCAATCCACAAAAGGGCAAGATTGGAGGATGCAAAGAAAATTCTTAAGAAAACCATCGACAGAAAAATAATCATACTGGTCTTTGCCGTTATGGTTTACAAGTCCGTAATCGAGACCAGTGGTGCAGCGGCTTCCTTGTTAACGGATATATCTCTTGAATTTCCTGCTCCACTGGCAGCCTTCCTTCTAACACTGACTGTAGGTTTCGCTACAGGCATAGAAATGAGCTATTCCACCATTGCCCTCCCCCTTCTGACTTCCTTCACGGGTTCCGGAAACATTGTTCCCGAAAACCTCATGCTGGTGGTGGCGGCAGGATACCTGGGCGTGATGCTCTCACCAATGCACCTCTGTTATGTTCTCACTGCGGAGTACTTCGGAACTGAAATTGGGAAAACGTACAAGCAGCTATTACTGGTTGGAGGGATGACAGCTGTAATGGTATGGCTTCTGTTTATCCTGCTCTAATTATTTCAGGTTCTGCCCCTTGAAGGTTATTTCATGTAGTACTCCCTGTACTGCTCTCTCAGAGTTCTCTTGCTGAATTTTCCAACACTCGTCTTTGGAATCTCGTTGGTGATTATGATGTCATCTGGAAGCTGCCACTTTGCAAATCTCTGCTTTAGGTGCTCGTATAGCTCTTCTTTGGTAATGCTGTCCTTGTAGTCAGGTTTGGGCACTACAAAGGCCAGCGGTCTCTCCTCCCACTTGGGATGTGGGATGCCGACAACACAGGCTTCAAAAACCTTTGGATGCGCCATGAGGAAGTTTTCAAGGTCGACACTGCTGATCCACTCACCACCACTCTTTATAAGGTCTTTGAACCTGTCTACAATCTTAATATATCCGTACTCGTCAATCGTTGCCGCATCTCCGCTCTTCCACCACTTCAGCAAACCATCCTCAATGAAGGACTCGAAAGTTCTTGGGTCCTTGTAGTAGCTCCCTGTAATCCAGTGACCCCTTATGCAGAGCTCTCCAATAGTTTTTCCGTCGTGGGGCATTTCATTACCCTCCACGTCCATGAGTTTGACCTCAACCCCGAATACTGGGATGCCCTGCTTTCTCCTCATGTCCCATATCTCATCCTCACTGAGCTTCTCAAGCAATTCTGGCTTTATGTAGTTGTAGCATACCAGCGGAGAGGTCTCCGTTGCCCCATAAGCGTGAATTATTTCGATGCCGAACTCCTTAAGCCCCTTCATCATTGCAAGCGGTGGTTCAGTTGCTCCGCTCCACGCTCTTATGTTGAACTTCGGCTTCGGCTCCATTTTCTGGAGGTGGTTGAGGAGAGGTATGAAAATGGCCGGTGCTCCTGCTGTTGCTGTAACGTTTTCACTCTGCATCAGCTCGACAATGGGGGCTAAATTGTCGACCGCATACCTTCCAGGAAAAACAAGCTTGGAGCCAGCAATGGTGGCGGCAAAGAAAACTCCCCACCCGTTGGCGTGGAACATTGGTACAAGCTGCATATAGGTGTCTTCAGGCTTCAATCCCATTCCAACGGCTGCTACAATGGTGTGGAGAACCATCGACCTGTGTGAGTAGTAAACGCCTTTTGGATTTCCTGTAGTCCCTGAGGTGTAGCAGGCTGCGAAGGCAGAAGTTTCGTCAATCATCGGGAAGTCATATCTGCTATCCGCATCACTAAGAAGCTCCTCGTAGCTGTATACATTGGGAAGCTTGGTTTCTGGAAGCTCTCCATCAGTCATTATCACATATTTCTCAACCCCTATGGAAGGTGCAATTGCCTCTGCCAGTGGAATCAGCGATTCATCTACAAAAATCACCTTTGCTCCGCTGTGGTTTACAACATAAACAATCTCC
>DAINRD010000025.1:0-11857 GCA_036742095.1 Archaeoglobus sp.
TTCCAGCAGTTTGAGCTGTCCACCGCTTAGATTCTGAGCCTCACTGTCCCAGAGATGGTCGATTTTCAGGAACTCAAGTATCTGGAAGGCTTTCTCGACTATATCCTCCTCTTCCTTCATCCATCTTCCGCTTGCAGAGTGAAAGATGCGCTCTCCGTAGCCTTCAGGTGCGATAAGCAAGTTCTCAAGGACGGTCATCTTTTTCAGTGGTTGTGGAATCTGGAAGGTTCTGACTATTCCAAGCCTGCTGATTTCATAGGGTGGTTTGTTGGTTATGTCCTTTCCCTCAAAGAACACCTTACCCTCATCAGCTCTGTAGAACCCGGAAATGGTGTTAATGAAGGTGGTCTTCCCGCTGCCGTTGGGACCGATGACAAGCGTTATGCTCCCCTTCTCGACTCCAATGCTGACTCTGTTCAATGCCTTTAGACCGTCAAAAAATTTGGAAAGATTTTGAGTTTGGAGTATTTTGTCCCTCATGCTTTACTGCCTTCTCCTTATCAGATATGCTCCTGCCAGCACACCTACAACTGCGATGGCGAGTTCAAATCCTGGTGTTTTCTTTGTTTCTTCTACCGTGGTTGCAGGTGGTTCTGGTTTCTGAGTCCATGACACAGCGTTTTCAGGATACTTCCAAACCCCCAAATCTTTCCAGTCCCCATTTATCACAGCGTAAATCCTGTACTCTGGAACAACCCTATCATTGTACTCGTCAAAAGATATGGCCCCACTGACGGGTTCTACACCGTATTCTCCCTTGCTATACTTTTCAGCCACTTCTTTTATTTTCTCTGCCATTTTGTCAGCACCATAGGCCCCATTCTCCGAAACGACTTCCACGTAACTTAATGCCAGAACCCATGCGGCGTCGTATGCGTTCATTCCATAGGACTTCGGTGTGCCACCATATCTTTCTGAGTAAATCGCTACCAGTTCATCGTAGCTCTTTCCTCCTCTCTGCTCAGAAACTGTACTTATGAGTTTAACATTACTTGCCTTTTTTGGAACGTCTTCAATGACTTTTGCGCTCTTTGCAGTCCCATCACACCCAAGCCACCAAACACTTAGGAGCTTCGAGTCTTCTTTGGTTTGAGCAAGCATCGTTGCCACTTCTTCATAGCTAAATGCAACTACCGCGATCTCGTTAGGCTTGTATTTACCAAGCAATTCACTAACTGCATTTTCTATGGAAGCCAAGTAAGGCGAAAAGTCAGTTGGTTTGGGGTTATCTGGATATTCTACCGAGGACCGGTAGACTTCAATTCCGGCATTTTCAAATTCCATTCTGCCAAATTCTTCCAGCCCTTTACCCCATGCGTTGCCTACGTATGTTATAATGACAGCTTTTATTCCAAGATCACTTGCTATTTTGGCAATTGCCTTGGTCTGGAATGCGTCGGTTGCCACAAATCTGAAAATGTATTTTTTCTCTTCCGGTTTGGTAACTCCAATGTATTTGGGTGCAGCAGTAGAAGACGGGGATATGATTATGATTTTGTTCGATGCCACGTAATTCAGTATGTTCTTGACCTCTCCACTACCCATTGGTCCTATGATTAGATCTACTCCCTTTGCATCCAGGTCTTGGACCTTCTGCAATGCAATATTCGGATCCACTTTCGTGTCCTCATAGTAGAAATTCACATTGTAGGGCATCCCCTTAGACTCAAAGTACTTGTTGATTTTTTCCTTGGCAATTTCTAAGTTGTTCTTTATGTCCAGACCGTAGCTAGACAAGTCTCCAGAGAGGTCTGCCAGAACACCTATTTTTATTTCTTCAGCAGATACCACTGTGGTAGCAAGGAGCAATGTGCTTACTACTATCACACTTATATACAGTTGCGGCCTCATGATGTTAGAATAGCGTTAATATTTTAAAACTTTGCTGAAGGTAAGACGCATGAGCGTTGTGGAAGGTGCAATTGTATACTCAAACTTACTAGCACTCTTGAGTATAGGTCTTACGCTTACATATATCACGACAGGGGTACCCAATTTTGCTCAAGGGTCGTTTGCAGTTTTTGGTTCATACTTGACTCTAACATTACTACGGTTGTTTGATATTCACCCATACTACACATTACCCTTTGTTTTTATTTTTGGAGGAATAATCGGAGTTTCCACATACCTCTTAATCCTCAAACCTTTAATAAAAAGGGGGGCAGTCATTGTCATATTAATGATAGCGACTCTTGCATTAGATCTCGTATTTTTAGGCATCATTGGTGCTTTTTCAGAAATTTTGTCTGGTATAACACGTAGATCAGCTTTAAAATTTATTTTTACTCCTTACGACTTTACCCTGCTGGGTCTTTCTGGTATTTTGCTTGTATCTAGCATTGTGATTGTTTTTACCTTGAGTGGCTTGTTTTTCCTACTTTACAAAACAAAGTTTGGTGTTGCATTAAGAGCATCAATGGAGAACCCTGACCTTGCCGAAGTGATGGGTGTTAACGTTGAATATACAAGAATATTCTCTTGGTTCCTTTCTGGAGCTTTAGCTGCAATGGCCGGTACTCTTTTACCTTTCAGGCAGGAGATAGTTCCTGGAACTGGTGCTCTGATTATTGTATCAATTTTTGCAGCTAGTATTGTAGGAGGTTTAACAAATATCAATGGTGCATTGCTTGGTGGATATATTATAGGGTTTTCAGAATCGTTCTTAACATACAATATTTCAACAATTTTTGGAACAAACGTGCTCCTTTATAGTAAAGTGGTATCCTTGATAGTCTTAATAACAGTACTGATTATGGCGCCAAGAGGCATAACAGGGATCAACTGGAGGAGGATGTTATGGAAGAGGTTATCATCACTATAGCCTTTTGGTTTGGTCTTTATACAATAGTGTCACTAAGCCTAAACCTAGAATACGGATTCGCAGGAATACCGAATTTTGGAAGAGCTCTAGCTGTCATAATGGGTGCTGTAGCAGTAGGTGGAGTACTCAATAGGATTTTAGCCATAATTTATGGGGTGAGTGGGGATATTATAACCTCTAGTGCTCAGGTAAGAACCATAGTGAACGAAATTGTTTCCTCAAATCCTTTTTATGGTGTAGGTTTAATTGTAATTTCTTTAGCTTTAGCGGCGATCCTTGGTGCAATAGCTGGAGCTCTTTTCATACTTCCAAGTGCAAAGCTTTCTGAAGATTATCTGGCAATTACACTTTTGGCTATAAGTGAAGTTACATTCATGGTTTGCAATTACAATACGGCTATCATTGGAGGTTATTACGGAGTTTCCACTCCCGATGTTCTTGCATTCGTGCCTGGAGAAAAAAGAATGGTGATATTTACAGCTATTACACTTGGTGTCGCTTTTGTTATATATTTTGTGATAAACAGATTGACAAACTCCCCCTACGGCAGACTTCTGAGGGCGATGAGGGAAAACGAAAAGGTAGTCGAGGCGATGGGCAAGAGCGTGATGATTCTCAGAATAAAGACCGCAGCCATAGGTTCATCCATTGCTGCAATTGCAGGAGCCCTTTTCTCCCTCTATTCCGTCAACGTCATTGCTACGAGCTTCTCAAGGGTGGAGTGGACCTTCTACCCCTTCCTCATGGTTTTGCTCGGTGGAGCTGGAAACAACAGGGGAGTTGTTGTGGGGACTTTCACCTTCGTCATTGTAAAGATTCTGCTGACAATCTACAAGCACGAAATCAAGAGCCTGTTGATGCTGCCCTTCGAGGCGGTGTGGCTTGAGTACATCCTTTTCGGCCTGCTGATGTACTTTGTCCTGCTTTACAAACCTGAGGGGTTGATAAAGGAGAAACCGATATTTTCTAAAGTCATCCTGCAGAAAGTAAAAGGAAAGGCATGAATGTTGATTTCGTGAGGGATGAGGGGATAGCGATAGAGCTTGAAAAGAGGAGCTACTACGTTAAGGCGTCCCACTTGGGAGTTAAAGATGGAAAGATTCTGCTCTGCCTCGACTTTGCTGCGCCCACTGCTACCGAGCCTGTCAAAACCTTCCTGAAGAGCTACTCAAAAATCAGGGGGGCGAGGTATGCGGTTTTGCTCAGCGGCACTGGAAGGTGGATTTACGATAACCTCCTGAGGCAGGAGGTAGAGGAGATTGAGGAAGAGGTTGTGGAGGTTAGACCTGAGGAGAGGGATTACAGGATTGCCGCAGCCTTCTACGCCTTAATCCACTGTGAGTGTGGTGTTGGAGATGAAGGTAATTGCCTTTGTTGGTTACCCCCTGAGTGGTAAGAGTACCGCTTCTCAGGTTGCCAGGGAGCTTGGACTGCCTGTTGTCGTTATGGGCGATGTGGTCAGAGAGGAGGCTGCAAGAAGGGGAGTCGAACTCACGGACGAGAATCTCGGTAGAATCGCTCAGGAACTCAGACAGAAGGAGGGAATGGACGCCATAGCCAAGAGGTGCATTCCAAAGGTAAGGGAGATGCTGAAAGAGCACGGTGTGGTGGTTGTTGATGGAATAAGAGGAGTTGCCGAGATTGAGAGGTTCAAAAAGGCCTTTGGTGATTATTTCGTCCTAATCGCCGTCGAGTCTCCACTGGAGCTGAGATTCGAGCGGGCAAAGCTGAGGAGGAGGAGCGACGACGTTTCAAGCATTGAAGACCTGAAAGAGAGAGACATTAGAGAAGAAAGCTGGGGGCTGAAAGAGGCGATGGAGGAGGCAGACTTCACAGTGGAGAATACGGGCAGCTACGATGATTTTGTCGAGAAAACCAGGCAGATTCTGCTCAAGCTGGCAAAGAACGTTGAGATCGAAATCAGAACCAAGATTCATCCCACGGAGAGCGAGGAAAAAGTTCTGAAAGCCATCAGAAACATCTTCCCAGATGCGGAAATTGAAGTTGGCGATGATGGCGAGGTTTACGGCAGGGCTTACAGCCTTGAGAGGTTCAGAGAGCTGCTAAGAAGGCAGAGGATCCTTGACACTGCGAGAAGTGAAATTCTGAAAGGGAGGGAGGGGAAGGAAGTTACGCTTTACCTTAACAAGCAGACCGCAACTGTTTCCAGAATAAACTTCTGCGATGAGGATGCCGTTCTATCCCCCATCAGGGTAACCTTCAGGCTGAACAACGTTCCCTTTTCAAGATTTCTTGACTACATAGCACCTGAGACAAAAGACGGGAGGCCCGTTAAGGAGATTGACAGATTATGAACGCCATTCACCGCATTCTGATGACCACGGATGGCTCCATAACCGCAATTATTGAGGCTGTGACGCAGAAAAAGGTAGAGGTCGAGACGCTAGAGCAGAAGATTATCAGGGCTGACAGAGAGCTTGCAGAGCTGCTCGAAATCGATGAGGGGGATGAGGTGAACTACAGGGTTGTTTATCTCAGAGCAAACGGTGAGATATACGCCAAGGCCATCTCCTTCACACCCCTCAAAAGGCTTGAAGACAGCTTCAAGGAAGATTTGATGAGGGCTGACATCCCCATTGGCAGGATAATGAGGAAACACAACATTGAGGCAAGGAGAGAGATAAGGTGGAGCAGGGTTGAGGAGGCTGATTTAACTCTCGCCAAGGAGCTTGGAATTACCGACAGAAGGGTGATTTCAAGAAACTACAACATCATACACCGCGGAAAGGTTTTGATAAACATCACGGAGTTCTTTCCAGTTGAGAGGTTTTAAAAATCATTTCATTTCGTCCAGCCTTTTCTCAACGATTTCAATAAACTCCCTCATTTTCCTGTTCATCTTCAGAACCCCAAGCACATCCTTATAGTTATCATCATTAATCTCCGTTATGCCGAGAGCGTCCATGGCCCTGTCGAGAAATATTTTCGCTAAGGGCCCAACCTCCTTTTTCAGCTCTTCAAGAAAAATTGAGTAGGTGATTGGCATGGCAAACACCTAAAAGCTCCTTCAAGGCTCTCGGCAGCAGCCTGAAGACTCCTCCTGAGCCTCTCTATACTTTTTGCAAGGATTCCAATTTCATCGTCCCTATCCTGATAGGGAATTCTGGTCTCAAGGTCACCCTCGCTTATCTTGTCTGCTGATTCAGCTATTTCAGTTATAGGCCTCGAGATCAGACTGGTTACAACCAGCATAACAATTCCTGCGACCAGAATAGCAGCTATGACACTGATAAGCGCAAAGAGCTGTATGTTGTAAATTGACGAGGACATTTTTTCAACGACTGAGTTAACGGTGTCGGACAGCTTTTGGCTGATTTCCTGTGAAACCGTCACACCCGGCAGTTCCTCAGACTCGGTAATGTCTTTGAAATATCCATCAAGATAGGCTCCCGTTCCAACGGAAAGGGGTATCTTTTTCCCCGTATTTTCATCAATCAGCACGTAATTGACGGGTACGTTGCATAGATACTTCCTGGCTGGAGTGCCGTAAACTTCTCCCCAGGTGTAGTACCCACAGCTCACCGTTGCAGTTCCACCAAGGGCTGAATTTCTCAGAATTGGAATGACCTCAGGATACTTCTCGTCCCAGTGCAAGTCCTCAACAACACGCTTGGCAAAAACTTCCTCGCCCAGCGGGTGTATCAGAAGTCTCCAGTCACCGTCGCCATAAACACCTGCAATCCACACATACTCCTTGCCATACCACCTGTGCTTTCCAAGCTCCTGCAAAACGCTGTCATTCACGAGTTCCTGAATTGTGGTAATGTTCTTCGACAGGAGGTAGTTTCTAACCCAGAGGGCATTTTCCTGGGCCAGAAGCAGAACCGTACTCTCTCCAGATTTCATGAGGTATTCGTTAGTCATGAAGCTGGCAATTTTCTCCGCTTCACTGCCAGTTGTGTAAACTGAGTTTATCACGTCTCCCTTCATCCCTGAGAGTGTCATAAGTGTCGGTGCAGTAACTATTAGCAATGGTAGCAGGGCTGCAATTGCAACGAACACAAATATACTGTAGGGAGTTTCATACCTATCACCTTTTATGATTATAATAATGCTAACTATATAAAGTTTTCTAACTTGAAATTTTAAATCATCATTTAATGAATGTAAAAATTACCTCATTTCCCAGCTTCTCCTCAAAAACTCTCTTATCATCTCGGACTCAATCCACCCCCTGTCGAGGTCCCTGATGAGCTTCTCAATCCTCTTTATCTGCTCAATAATTTTTTTCCTTACCTCCTCATCCTCCACTTCAATTTCAGTGATGAGCTGAAGTGCCGCGAGAGGATTGCGAATGTGGTCCACGAGAATTGCAAACTGCTCTATGTTCCTTTCTATCTGCTCGTAGGCGAGGAACTTATCCTCTTCAATCTTAATGGCATTTACGGCAAAGGCAACGTCAGCTGAGAGTGTTTTGAGAATCTCAACCTCGTCGTCGGAAAAGGGTCGGTCCGAGTGGATTATTATGACTCCCTTTACCTTCTCCTCGTAAATCATGGGGATTGTGAGGGCATAAAGGTTGCCGTGAACGTTGATGTGCTTGCAACCATTAATGTGACCTCCTGGCTCAAGTTTTACTGTTTTCATGGCGGAAATGGCTTCCTTTGCACACTCAGAGCCTTCTATGCCCTTTGGATGAAAGACAATTTCGCCGTCTTTTGCGACTCCAACAAAAACTGAAACGTAGAATTCAGACAGCTTCTCCACCATCGCCACAACGAGGTCTTCCGCATCCTTTACCCTGACGAGGAGGTCGTTAATGTCATTTACGATTCTCAAAAGTGTGTTCAGCCTTTTTATCTCTTCCTCGTACTCCTTCCTCTTGGTTATGTCTCTCGCTATCCCCTGAAATGCAACAATCCTTCCGTTCTCGTAAATTGGCCTTGCCTTCACTTCAAGCCACAGCAATCTCCCATCCTTTGTTTTGCAGAGAACCTCAAAGGGGCTGTCCTCAGGGTTTCCATTTAGGGCCTCCTCAATCCTTTTTCTAACAAGCTCAGCAGAATCCTCAGTGAGCAAATCCCAAATCTTCACCTTTCCAAGGTCCTCTGGCGAGTACCCGAAACCTTCTATTGCCGCCTTGTTCACTTCAGTAAAGGTTCCATCGATGTCGTGAACGTAAAAGAAGTCGTTGGCATTCTCCCAGAGATCCCTATACCTTCTTTCACTTTCCTCAAGCTTTCTGTACGCTTCTTCTATCTCCCTCTCCTTTTGCTTCTTCTCAATGGCATTTTTCACAGCAAGAGGAAGGCGGCGAATGTGCTTTGAGGACTTCAGAACGTAGTCGTCAAATCCAGATTTTATCGCTTCAGCAGCAATTTCTCGTTACCACTAAGTGTGAGCATTATTACAGGTGTGAATGGCGACACTTGCTTTACAGCACTGTAAACATCAAAGCCTGTCCCCCACCTAAGCCTGTAGTCCGTGATGACGACATCAAAGTCGAAGTTTTCAAGAGCTTTCTCCAAATCCTTTCTCGACAGTACTTCGAAAGCCTCAACTCTACCGAATTCCTTTTCAAGCTCCCTCAGAGCGAGCTTCCTATCGTCTGGATTGTCGTCTGCTATCAGTACCTTCATTTCAAACCTCCGGCTTCTCGTTCAGAATTAGCAGTAAACATTTATATGTTTGGTTAGGTTCAGCAAGTCCTCAAAACGGACGGGCTTGACAAGATAGAGTTTGCTCCGAGGTCGTATGCTCTGTTTATGTCCTCTCCGTTTCTCGATGAGGTGAGAACAACTACGGGAATCCTCTTCAGTCTCTCCATCGACTTAATCCACTTCAGAACTTCAAATCCTGAAATCTTCGGAAGTTTGAGGTCAAGGAGGATAAGAACGGGCTTATTATCCTTCAGATACTCTATTGCTTCCTCCCCATCCCTCGCAACGTCAAGGGGGTTTGCTATCTTTGCTTTCTCAAAGGCTCTCCTTATCATGAAAATGTCGTCGGGGTTGTCCTCAACCAGCAGAATTCTCTCAGCAAGCACACTTCCACCCCTTAAAGTCAAATTTACCATTCTTTATTAAAAATTTTTTGAAATGTTTGAGTAGGTTGAGGATAGTTTAAGTCAAGCTGCCATCTGAAGTGAAACTTCTCGAAGTGGAGGTCTCAAAAACAATGAAAAAAATAAAAACAAACTACTCAACCAAATCCAAACAGTTCCCCCTTAGCAACTCCTCAACCCACTCATAAACTCTGTACCCGCCAACCTTCTCACAGTAAAAGCGGTCTTCCTGGAGTGGATAAAGCAAGCCCCCCGTAAGAACTGTATGCTGATAATCAGAAGGCAGAAATCTGCAGTATCTTTCGCTGTAATCTCTCAAATCCCCTGTTACTTTCAAAAGCCTTGATTTAAACTCCCAGGGCCAGTAGGAACTGAATGCGCTGCCAATAATCAAATCTTTCTGGTCCTCGAAGAAGCTGTAGATGCAATTGCTGCAAACATCCAGAAAGTATTCAACAACGTAGGCCGGGTCTCTGCTTTCAAAGTAGGGCAAAGCTTCGGACGGGAAGTTCTGAACACTACCCCACCTCTCCAGAATTTCTTCAATCTGGAATTTGCTATCGCTGTCAGGCTTGATGCCCGGCCCCGCATCATTTATTACTGTAACAGGCTTTCCGAAAAGTTTCCAGGCCGTGTAGCCATGCAGGAGTGTTGCATATCCCCCAGCACTGGAACCTGCAACAACAACCCTGTCAAAATTACCGTTTTCCTTTGCCCACCTCATTGCCACAACAGCGTTGACATAACCAACATGGTAGATGGTTTTCGTTTTCCCGTCATAGAAGTAATTAACCACCCTGTTCCCCATGTGCAAATCCCCGGTGTTGTAGGGAACGAAGACAATTGTCCAGTCTCTGAAAAGGTTCTCTACCCTCTTGACGTCAAAAATTCCGCCTCTGTAGTAAAGCGACAGGAACCAGAACTTTGACTCCAGAGCAACCACGCTACCAATCCCAATGAGGGGTTTGCATGAGTCAAAATCCGTGCAAAACAATGGCTTGCAGGTTTCGTAATCTGCACATGCACCTCCTCCTTCAAAGAAAATCAGCAGGTTGTTAGATGAACCCTTCCTAACCATAATAAAGGTCTCCTCTCCCAGACCATTTACACACGGCTCGGGCAAAGGAACTTTAACCCAGTCAATCCCATCGCTTGGGTCGTCGATGGGCATATCGTCAAAGGATGGCATATTGGTGATATCAACTGAAAAGGGGTCTGCATACTTCTCCTTAACGACCTCATAGTCGCCGAGAGCCATGCTTGGTGCGATGCAGAGAGTCAGGAGCATTGCCAGCAAGGCGAATCTCATGGAGAAAGTTAATTAATGTTTAATATAAATTTTTCGTTTTAAATTATTACTCTCATTATCATCAAAAATACCGAAAAATACGGAAAGCTTAAAAATAAGGATTAACAATATCAGAACATGGCAGTTGTGTATCCGTCAAAAGACTGGCTGGATGAGCTTTTGAGGGTTGTCAACAGCGATGAAGAGTACAAAAGAGTCGCCGCAAAGTGGGAAGGGGATTACTTGGTCATATCTGAGTTAGATGAAGCTGCCCTTCAGGACTTCCAGAATCCCAAAATATTGAGAGGCTTCCTTTCTCTCGTTTATGCTCTGCCCAGAGAGAGGAGAGAGAAGCTGAAGGGGACACCGTCCGAGGTTTTCATCCAGAAGCTCGGGTTATCGCTGGACGAAGATGTGGACCTCGATTCATTGAATTACGACGAGCTTACAAAGAGGGTTGCAGAGGTGAAGTTGGAGGAGGTAAAAGGGGCTGCCATGTACATATGGCTGGACTTCTGGCATGGAGAAATGAGACATGCAGAGCCAGTGGCGCCGGGTGAAAAAGATGACGCAAAATTCAAGCTAAGTGGACCTTACGCAGCCTTCAAGGAGATGCTTTACAAGAAAATAGACCCAACGACCATGATCATTCAGGGCAAGCTAAAGCTTCAGGGTGATTTGGCCTACATGATGAGAAATGTCGCCACAGTGAGAAAATACAGCGAATTGCAGAACTCTATTGAGATTGACACTGACCCTTAATTTTTTCTTATGCGGGAAATTTGGATATCATGATGACAAATTGAAGAACCTGACTTTTGATTGCAAAAACAAAAAATAAATATTGCATCCTCCTCCCACTTCTGATGACCCTGCCATCGAAGGAGAACTTCTCAGAGTGGTACCACGAGGTCATTCAAACAGCGGAAATTATGGACGTAAGGTATCCGGTTAAAGGTCTTTACGTGTGGTTCCCATTTGGCTTTAAAATCAGGCAGCTCGTTTATTCAAAACTAAGGGAAATTATGGACAGAGAGCACGATGAGGTCTACTTCCCAGCCCTTATTCCCGAAACCGAGCTGGGAAAGGAAGGAGAGCACATAAAGGGCTTTGAAAATGAGGTTTACTGGATTACCCACGGCGGAATGACGCCACTTGACGTAAAGCTGGCGTTAAGGCCTACAAGCGAGACTGCAATGTATCCGATGTTCAGGCTCTGGGTGAGAAATCACGCAGATTTGCCTCTGAAGGTTTACCAGATTGTAAACACCTTCCGATACGAAACCAAGCACACGAGGCCGCTGATAAGGCTGAGAGAAATTACATCCTTCAAGGAGGCCCACACCGTCCACAAAAATTTCGAGGAGGCAGAAGAGCACGTTAAAAGGGCGATAGGCTTTTACAAGGAATTCTACGATTTCCTTGCAATCCCTTACATGGTCATCCGCCGCCCTGAGTGGGACAAGTTCCCTGGAGCCGCTTATACGATTGCCTTCGACACAATCATGCCCGACGGAAGAACACTGCAGATTGGCACGGTGCATCATTTGGCCGACAACTTCGCCAGAACTTTTGACATAAAATATGAAGCACCCAACGGCGAGCACTACTACGCTCACCAGACCTGCTATGGCATCTCGGAGAGATGCGTTGCAGCCCTGATCAGCATCCACGGCGATGACCTCGGTCTTGTGCTGCCCTTTGAAGTTGCTCCAGTTCAGAT
>DAINRD010000026.1:0-2864 GCA_036742095.1 Archaeoglobus sp.
AGGCAGCAGACTATGTGGTTAAGGAATTTGAGAAGACCACTGAAAGGAAGGAGATAGCTTCTTTTGACATAGCACTAACACTGGCGGTCTTCACAGCTTCGATTGCAATTTTCCGAAGAATGAAGGATAAGCTTTAATTATCACCTGTAAGAAAATAAAGTGAGGTGTCTGAATGGGATTGATGCTCGCCCTAAGGAAGAGGTTTGGATTCATTTTGAAGCTGTTCTTTAAGAAGGACAAAATGAGAATTGGGATTTACGGTCCACCAAACGCAGGAAAAACAACTCTCGCCAATCGAATTTTGAGAGACTGGACCGGGGATATTATTGGTTCTCCAAGCGATATACCTCACGAAACAAGGAGAGCAAGGCTGAGAGAAGGTGTTAAGATCGAAGTGGACGGGAAATCCCTTACTATCGACATCGTAGACACTCCCGGCCTTGCAACAAAGATTGATTTCCAGGAATTTCTTAAGTATGGCCTCGACGAGGAGGAGGCAAGAAGAAGGGCAAAGGAGGCCACTGAAGGAGTGATTGAAGCCATTAAGTGGCTTGACGACCTCGATGGTGTTTTGCTTGTGATGGACGCCACCGAAGACCCCTTCACTCAGGTCAACGTTACCATTGTGGGAAATATGGAGGCAAGGAAGCTTCCACTTCTGATTGTGGCCAACAAAATTGACCTTCCAAACGCCTCTCCTGCAAGAATTAAGTCGGCCTTCCCGCAACATCCTGTAGTGCCAGTTTCTGCTTTGAAGGGGATAAATATTGATTCTCTTTACAAGGCCATGGCCGAGAGGTTCGGGTGATGGAAATGGAAGGAGTTCAGATGAATCTGATTTCAAAGGATAGGCTCGAAAAAATGCCTTCAATGGAGAAGCTCAGGATGATTCTCGACAGTGTGAAGGAGGGCAAAATTGTGGTTCTTGAAACCGGCTTAACCCCCGAAGAGGAGACCAAGCTCATAGAAATGACCATGCTGGAGATCGACCACGAGAACTTCATAGGTATTGAGGTTGAATCCTACCCCGTGAGAGAGAAAAGCTTTCTTTCGAAATTCCTCGGAAAGCCGAAGGGTAGACTTACCGTTATCGGCCCTGCAAACAGACTGAAAACACTTGAAAAACAGGAAGACATGATTAAGACCCTCGTCCAGGTTTAAGTGGTTACCATGGCACACCGATGCACTAAGTGCGGAAAGCTCTATCCCACTGGAGACATGCGCTTACTGAACGGTTGCGAGTGCGGAAACAACAAATTTCTTTACGTTCCCGACGAGAAGAGGGTCGCTGAGCCAGAGAAGGTGGAGGAAGAGATAAAGAGGGAATTCACGGAGATGGGTATTGAAACCGTGAGAATAATATCCCCTGGCAGATACGAAATCAACATTGAGAGACTCCTTCAGGGCGAAGGGATTGTAATTGCGCTGCAGGAAGATGGTAGATACGTCATCCACCTCCCCTCTTTATTGAAAAAGCGAAAGAGTGAGAAGTAAATTAAGTTAATCAAAAAAAGTTAATTTTAAATAATCAACCGTAAACTTTTCACAGAAATGGAATTCGACGTAGAATTTTGGCGGCGTGTAGTGGATAAATCGCTGGCGGCCATTTATATAACCGACAAAGAAGGTAAAGTTCTTTATGTAAACGACGTCGTCGAGAGAGCAACGAAGTACAGTAAGGAGGAAATCTACTCGATGGAGAGCATTTTCGAGCTGGCTCACCCTGAAGATCGTGAATACCTGCGAAAGGAGTTTGCAGACCTCATTGAGGAAGGTAGGTTCTACGAGTCGCGTTATCTGACAAAAGACGGTAAAGTCAAGTATGTCTGGGGCTTTACGGCCAAATTCAGCTTCATGGGAAAAGGTTACATCATAGGAAACTGGATTGACGTCACAAAGGCAAAGAAACTTGAGCAGGCTTTGAGGGAGAGTGAGGAGTTTTACAGAACCCTGGTCGAAGATTCATTAACCCCCGTTTACCTCCTTCAGGACGGAATAATGGTCTACGTCAACAAGGCCTTTGAGGAGGCAACAGGCTACAAAAGGGAGGAAATAGTCGGAAGAGACCCATTTTTCCTCATCCACCCAGACGACAGAGGACTTGTTTACAGGAGGTACATAGAGAGAGAAAAGGGACTTAGAGATACAATGGAAACCTACAGCTGGAGAATAATAAGAAAGGACGGAGAAGTGAGGTGGGTTACTGCGAGGCCCGGCAGAGTTACCTACAGAGGAAAGTCAGCAGTGGCGGCAACGGCTATTGACACTACTGAGATACACAGGCTGAATCTTGAGCTGAAGAAAAAGGGGGAGTACCTCGCCTTCCTAAACAAAGTCCTGAGGCACGACATCGCCAACGCGGTAACTGCCATCAGGGGTGTTCTGGAAATAATCTCAGAATATCCTGAAGAGATGGAGAGGCTTGTTCCTCTCGCAATGAAAAAAGCAGACTACGTTTTTAGACTCATTGATGATGCCAGAGAACTGGAGGTAGCTCTTGAGGAACTTAAGCCCGTAAACGCTGCAGAAGTGGTCAGAGAACTGGCTGAAATGTTTAAGGACGCTGATATCAGAATTAAAGCTGAAGACGTTGTCGTTTTGGCAAACGAGGGGTTGAGGGCAGCGATAAACAACGTTCTACAGAATGCTGTCCAGCATGGAGGGGGCAGGGTTGATGTGGAGGTTACTTCCAATGAGTTTAATGGTGTAATCAGAGTTGCCGATTACGGAAAAGGTGTTCCTGACCATTTAAAGGAAAAAATCTTCGAGGAAGGTTTCACAACCGGAGAGGGGATGGGTTTAGGGCTTTACATTGCAAAGAAAATCCTTGAGATTTATGGAGGCAAAATTGAGGTTAAGGACAA
>DAINRD010000026.1:2874-11744 GCA_036742095.1 Archaeoglobus sp.
CGGGGCGATATTTGAAATAAAAGTACCAAAAATTAAAGGGGAAGGCTGAGAGCTTTCGTCGGGCAAACCCTCACGCATGCCCCGCAGTGAACGCACTTTTCGGCCTGTATGACTACTTTCTTCTCCCCATTAATCCCTATGGCTTCTGTAGGACAGATGCTCACGCATGCCCCGCAGTGAACGCAGAGTTCATCGTTCTTCTGCACAGCCTCAAGAAGCTCCACAACCTCTACTCCCTGCTCTCTCAGAAATTTTCCAACCTCCTTTGCCTTCTCATCTGCCACCTCTATGAGAATCTCACCCCTTCTCGCCCCCACTGAAGCCCTGAGTATGTTAATGAGGGTTCCTGTATGCAAAGTTGCTCTTGAAAGCACCGGTTCGGTAACGGTTTTTGAATCAAATCTCAGCAGCAGCCTCATTTCAATCACCTCGCAATCAGCTTGCTTAAATCCTCGCTGGTCACAATTCCAAGCACCCTCTTCCTTGAGTCCACAACTGGCAGTGCTGAGATGTCGTTATTCTCCATTTTCCTCGCAGCAACCTCCACAGGCTCATCAGGATAGGTGTAGATGACGTTTCTCGTCATAACGTCCCTGACCTCTCTGCCCTTCTTCAGCGCTACAGCCTTTGCCACGTCCCAAGAGGTAATGATGCCCACCAGCACGTCATTCTCAACAACGGGAAGATGGTTGATCCCTTTCTCAATCATAATCCTCGCAGCTTCCTCTATTGACGTATCAGGCGGAATCGTGTATGCCTCAACCATAACGCTTTTCACAACCTTAATTTCCCTCTGCCTCATCGGCTTGAAGACTTCCTTCGTTGGAATTCTGTCCACAGGCTGCGTGAGGAAGAATTCTCCCTTTTCAACCTGCCTTTTCAGCTCCTCCATAATTTTCTCAGCCATGTAAAAGCTCGAAAGCGGTGAAACTCTCACTTCTTCCCCGTTAATCTCAACCTTTCCGCTGATTAGCTCCTCATAGGTAACCTTCCTCACCACCGGCCTGCCTCTCCTCGCAACACCGAAGTCGAGGATGTTGGTTTCAATCTGACTGTTTCCCACCGCTGTAAACCTCGCCATCTCCTCATCGAGGATGGGGATTGGGATACCTATTCCCACGAAAAGCGTTGCTCCATAGCCGGGGAAGTAAGCTGCTTTCATGTACTCTGGTTTCATCTCCTTCAGGTTTCCTTTGACCATCAAAGTCCCGTAGGGCGGGGCGTGCTGAGTGCCCTCTCCAATTACATACCCCTTGGCTCCACAAAGGAAAATTCTCGTCCCTATACCGATAGTGCGGTATTCGGGGTCGTTGTTTAGCGGGCTGATTTCCCCAGTTCCAGCAAAGGTTACATTGCCAAAGTGGGGAAGCAAAGTTCCCATGTAGGTTCTCAATATCCTGCTGGAGCTGTTCGTCGCTGCATTGTACCTCTGATAGGCGTTTCTGGGGTTAACCATAACTGCCTGATTGACGTCCTCTAAGGAAACCTCCGTAACTATCTCCTTTCTCGGATAGCAATCCGTTCCGTAGGCAGTGGCCTTAAGCTCAACTTCTCTACCTTTAACAAGCTCCTCTATAACGTGCCCACCACCATACTCCTCAACGCTTTCCGAAAGCTGAGTTACGCCGAGGTAAGCGTCAACAGCAGCAACGCCAGTATACGCCTCAACATCGTTCATCCAGACCCTCTGCATCTTTATTGGTGGGTCTGCGTGACCGAAGTTAAAAAAGGCCCCACTGGAGCACATCGCCCCAAAGGTGCCTGTGGTGACAACATCAACCTCCTTAGCAGCCTTCTCCGGACCAAGCTCCTCCACAATTTCCTTCATTTCCGCCGCTGTTACAACGACAACGTTCCCCTCCCTGATCTTCTGGTTTATTTCCTCCACCGTTTTGGCCATGCTGTTGAGAGAGGAGTAAAGGTATATAAATTTTTGTAATGTTACGTCAGTGTTAAATTATTGTTAGTAATTCCATTTTTGCAAAAATTTTTAAATGCTTAATTACAGGCAAAGCAGATGTCCGATTTGGTTCCTTTACTTTCGGTTTACGGGTATGTGGCTTTGCTGATCGTTACATCAGAGAAGCTAATTAGAAATGAGGTGATAAGCAGAAAGTTCCTGCACATAATGGTCGGAAACATTGCCTTCATTCTTCCAATGTTCGAATCGAGATACGTAATGACTTTTCTTGCTGCCTTCCCCTTTGTAATCCTCACATTCCTCATGAGTCCCTACTCTCCCATCAAGTTAACCAGCAGAACGAGTGTTGCCGGACATGGCCTCGGACTTGTTTACTACTCCATAGCGTGGACAGTTCTGGCTTACTTCTTCTTCGAAAGACCTGACGTGATAGCCATTGGAATCGTTGCCATGTCATACGGTGATGGACTGGCATCGCTAATTGGGACTTTCTACGGCAAAAGGAAATTCAGGCTGTCTGGTGACGAAAAAAGTCTCGAAGGAAGCTTTGCAATGTTTCTCGGCACCCTTGCAGCCTTCTTTGTGGTCTCCTTCTACTACCATGGTAATTTTAACCCGATACTAATACCGCTGGCAGCAGTTGCGGCTGTGATTGAGGCTGCGACACCCAGAGGACTGGATAACCTGAGCGTTTCAATTATAACCGCACTACTCTACTTCTGGTTGGCATGAGGTTCATAGTCATTGACGGAATGGACGGGGCTGGAAAAGACACACATGCGGAGTTTATCAGGAGGAGGTACGCTGACAATGTAATTGTCAGAACACATCCCTCAGACTCAATCTTCGGAAAAATTACGAAGGCAAGCCTGCTGAGGAGGGGGAAGCTGTTTCACCTCCTGGCAGCCATTTTCTACTTTCTTGACGTGATTTACTCCCTGCTGAGATACTACGGCAGAGCAGAGACTGTAATCTTCGTCAGGTATCTTGGAGGAGTCCTTTACCTCCCGGAAAAGCCAGCAAGAATCCTATACAGGTTTTTCAAGACAGTCCTGCCCACCTCCCCCTACATGTTCTACCTTGAGGCAGAGCCAGAGGTCTGTTTGAGAAGGGTGGCGGAGAGGGAAGAGAGTGAGATGTTTGAAAACCTCGAGGATTTTGCCAGAGTGAGGGACAAAGCATTCAAAATCCTTGAGGGCTGGAATTTTGTCAACACAAACAGACCCATTGAGGAAACAAGGGCCGAGATTGAAAGAATTCTCAACGAACTCGACAGACGATTTTCCTGAAATGGTCGGGAACAAACTCCTCAGCATCTATCCCAGCTGCCATGCTGAACTGATAGACCATTATGTAGCCCGCAAGGTGAAAAGGCGCCTCTTTTAGCTCAACGTCCCTCTCCATGCTCGCCATGCAGGGATAGGCACACTGATGCTGGTGTATTTCTTTCCAGAACTCTTCCCTGCTTTCGATTATGAATCCGCCCATCCTCTTGGCAACGAAGTACGCAGAACCGCAGGGGTCACTTTTCACGACTTCAGCTTTCCTTATCCTCTCCCCATCCCTCTCCACCCTGAACTCCGGCCTTCCCATCCCGAACTCATCGGAGAACTTTGAAATGATTCCTGATTCAGCCTCAAGACTGCAGAAGGGCTTTGGCGAGGCAAATTCAATTCCTAGCTCACTGCATTTCTCCTCAAGCTGCCTCCTCAATCCCGGCAAACACCAGTTTTGGTTGCAGGCAGGAGTTACCAAAGCCTTAAAATCACCCAGTTCAGGCAGGGAGACGAGAATGTCTGGATGGACGTTTATGGCTATTGCAACATCACACTCAAAGGGTTCAACGAAACTTTCAGGATTTTCCACATATAGGCCCAAATCAGGAAGCTCCTTGACGTAAACGAGTTTTGATGAGTAATCGTATCTTTTGCAGTAATCACAGCCATTTACACCGCAAGCACCAAACTGCGGGCAGAGGTAAGGGTAAGCAAGGTTAACAACGAATCTCTTTCCGAACTCCCCGGTGTAAATTACCCCGATGTCCACGCTGTTGCTGAGGAAGCTGCTTTAATATCAGTTTTGTTCTTTACCCTCAACCCACTTCTCCTTGGCAACACTCGTAATGCCTGATATCTCGTCGTAAAGGTCGCTTAAAGCCTGCTGGTAATCAAGCTCGCCCCTCTCGACAGCATCCATTCTGCTCTCAAGGTCCCTCGTTCTCTCCTCCGAAACAAACTTTCCGTAATTTCTTGCCAAAAAGCCGTAAACGTCAACTCCAAGCTTCGTGGGAATAACCTTACCAAACTTCTCCACCACGTAGTTCCTGCTAAAGAGGCGGTCAACGATGGATGCGTAAGTAGAGGGCCTCCCGATACCCTTTTCCTTCATCATCTGAATAATCTCGGATTGAGTGAGCGGCTGAACCTTGGGAACCTTTCTAACTTCAGCCCTGACTTTAAAAACTCCCTCTGGTAGCTCCTTTCTCACCCATACTGACCTGTAAAGCTCATAAGCCCTTCCCTCAGCCACAACAATCCTCTCTTCCTCTACTTTCCTGCCATCAAACTCCAGTTCGTACTCCCTAACCCTGACTTTGAAGGGTTTGCATTGAGATGCCATGAATCTCCTGAATATGAGGTCGTAAAGGGCAAAATGTTCCCATCTGAGATTTTCCGCCATTAGAACTCCCTCATGAATCAATCTCTGTACGTCGTCTCTCGTCAACGCTCTTGTAGGCCTGATGCACTCATGGGCCCCCTCCTCTCCCCAGCTTCTCCCTGAAAAATCTTCCCCAAGGAAATCCTTAGCAACTTTCAACCCTGCATCACTAACCCTCGTTGAATCCGTGCGGTGGTAGGTAATCAAACCATTCTCAAAAAGGTCCTGGGCAATCTGCATTGTCTGTCTTACCGATAACTTCAGAATCCTGTTGGCATCGCTAAGCATGGCTTCTGTTGTGTAGGGGGAAAGAGGGTTGCGCATCTCCTCTCTCTCGCCCTTTAACCTGATTTTAAGCTCAAACTCCTCTTTATCGTGTTCAACTGTTATGTCGAGGTCCCTGATTATTGCAATGCTTTTCTTCTCCTTTGAATTTTTGTATCTATCAATTACCCAGCCGAGAACTGGTGTTTGAGCCCTTCCTGCCGAGAGATTTCGGTTGTTGAATTTATCCCAGAGCTTCTGACTCAAAACGAATCCGATCCACCTGTCCTCAATCCTCCTGACAACCTGGGCCTTGACCAGGTCTTCATTTATCTCCCTCAGAGAGTTGAGGGCCTGCAAAACGGCCCTTCTTGTAACCTCATGAAATTCTGCCCTTTTTATTTCACCACAACCCGCAAGAAGGTTCTTCAAATCCCAAGCAATCTTCTCTCCCTCGGTATCAGGGTCTGTGCCGATTATAACAAATTCTGCGTCGTGGGCAAGACTTCGCAGAGCGTTGATTCTCTGCCTTGAATCGTCAATTTCTCTACTTCCACACTTTGGACACCTCTCCATGTCGTCAGTAAACTGGTAACTGCATTCCCTGCACCTCTTGATGGAGGAGTAGACTGGCACGAATCTGCCGTCAACCTCAACTCCGTGAAAGCCTCTCGATGTTACGAGGTCAACAACATGCCCGATGCTGGCCGTAACCATCAGAACGTATTTTTCCATGGGGATTTCATAAACAACAGCCCCATCCAAAACCTTTATGCTTGGCTTTCCAAAAAAGCGGGAAATCTGCCTCGCCTTTGTTGGACTCTCAACTATGAAAAGTGCAGGCTTGATTAAATCAAATTCCTCCCTCCTCCTGTACCTGTCTCTACTTTCATCGAGCTCCTTTGAAAGAGATTCAAAGTCCAGCTCGTCCATGCTCTTGAAATCGATGTCGTAAAGCTTTGCTCTCTCCAGAAAGGCTGAAAGAATTTCAGCATCATCTTCAAAGAGAAAACTCGCTCCCTTGGTCATCCCACCCGCAAAAAGCCTCGAAGTTCTTCCCGAACCTTGAATGTAGGTCCTTAAATCGGGGAAAATTATCTCATTCTCCCTGATGACCACATCCCTTACCTGAGGCTTTTCCCTTCCCACAGCATCCTTCAGCAATCTCCTAACTTCCTCAAGATGCAACTCCAGCTTTGGCAGCAGCTTCTCAATTTCAGGAATGTTTCTGTAGAGGGTGGCGAGTAGTTTGAGCATCTGAGGGGATAGAGAGTCCACATCATCGATTCTTATTCTGAAGACTGGACAGCCAACAAAAATGGCAAATCTTATTCTCTCAGGTAAATCAAGCCCCCTGACAAGAGTTCCATAGTAATGGGCTGTGCCGATTAGGTGGTCAACTTCTCCTTTTACGAATCTATCGTAGTCAACTTTCTTTTCAGCGGTGACAATCCCTACCCTGAATTTATCCTTAAGGCTCTCGTAAATTCTCTCTGCCTCCTCTGCCGTCCTTGCAAAAATTAACCCTCCCGAGCCAAGTTTTTCAAGTATCTCGGCTACATTCTCCAACCTCTCCTCACCCGCTATGACATCTTCAATGTTTCTAACGGCAACTCTTGAGGAACCAACGTCGAAGTTGAGGAGCTTTCTGAAAAGCTCAGCCTTCTTTCCCTTTCTGGCAGTTGCCGTTGAAACCATCAGGCAGCCTTTCGCCTCCCCCCTCCAGCTTCTCTGCTGCGAGTCGTAGTAAAATCCCAGAAGGTTCAGGATGCGGTCAACGTTTTTTGATGCCTTAAGAATTGCATCCACGTCGTCAACAAAGATGAAATCGAACGTTCCGAGTTCTTCGTGATGCTTAGAAAGGAACTGGGTTGTTGTGACAACAATGCTGAAATTCCTCGCATTCTGCAAAAAATACTCCTTCTCCTCTTTTTTCATTTTCCCGTGATAGTATCCAACCTCAACCTCCAATCCGCTTTTCTTGGCATAATTTTCAAGCGCCACGACAGCCTGATTAACGAGCAGGGATGTGGGGAAAAGGAGATAGCACCTTTTTCCCTTAGATGCGAGGAATAGGGAGATTGCGATTCCAAAGCTCGTCTTACCCACGCCCGTGGGGGCAGTGGCGGCAAAGCTTTCACCCCTCAGAACCCTCTTGGCCCAGAGTTTCTGAATCGCTCTCGGTTTTCCCACGCAATTCGTGAAAAATTCAACAAATTCCCTCAAATCAGCGTCTTCTGAGCTTGAACACAGCCAGGAACCTTCCCTTCTGCAGGTTGAATGGATTATTTCACCGTCATCAAGGTCTCCTCCGCATTTGGGGCAGAGGTTTGAGTACACCACGGAGAGCATTGGTAAAATCTTGATGGTTAAGATAAAAACTTATGCTCCCCAATCAGAATCCCAACGTGGATGCAGCAATCATTGGTGGCGGTCCCGCAGGAAGCTTGGCAGCAATTCTTCTTGGGAAAGAACATGAGGTGACCATTTTTGAGGAACATCAGACCGCAGGTTTTCCAGTTCAGTGCGCAGGACTCATAAGCAGGAGATGCTTTGAAAAATTGAAGAGCTACTGTAAAGCAGGGAAAGCGAAGGAAAGGGACATTGAAGGTGCATTTTTCTTTTCCCCTTCTGGGCACAAAACCATTGAAGCTAAGGGAGAAGCTGTTGTTGTTGAGAGAAAGATCCTTGACGGGTTGCTTTTTCAGAAAGCTTCAGAAAGGGCTGAGACTTTCATAAAGGAAAAGGCAAGTTTTGAGGGGTTTAAAGTTAAAACATCGAAAAGAGAATTCGATCCTGAAGCAATAATAGGGGCTGACGGGGTATACTCAGAAACTGCAAGGCACTTCTCCTTCCCCCGTTTCGGTATTTTCACCACCTTGCAGGTTGAGGTGAAATTTGAGCCCCTTGACGAGGACTTTGTGGAGCTTTATTTTGGCAGGACATGGAGCAACTCCTTCTTCGCTTATGCCATCCCTCTTGGAGATACTGCAAGAATTGGGATAATCAGCAGAGACAAACCTGAATTCTACCTAAGAAACCTGATTGAAAAGCATCCATCAGTTTCAAAAAGGGTGAAGGGCAGCATAATTGAGCTCAATGCAGGAGCGATTCCCGACAGGCTCGTGAATTTCTCAAAGGGAAAGGTGGCCCTGATCGGCGACGCTGCTGGAATGGTGAAGCCATACACGGGTGGTGGGCTTTTTTACCTTCTTGTGGCTGCAGAAAAACTTGCCCAAAACTTTCCCAACCTGAAAAAATATGAAGAGCTCTACATGAGGGAAATGGGTAATGATTACAGGTTTGGATACCTTGTGAGAAAGCTCTACTCTCTTTCTGACGAAAAGATGGAAAAGCTCTTCACTCTGATGGCGGACTTCGACTTCAAAGGAGTGCACATGGACAGTCCATCAACGCTCAGCAAAAAAGCCGCAGGAATTGCTTTCAGACTTTTAAAGGACCCAAAACTGGCCTTTTTTATTCTGAAAAGTCTTCTTTCATAGCCTTATTATCACAGCCTCGCCGTCTGGAATCTCTTCCTTAATCACACCCTCTTTTATCTCCACCTTAAAGTACTCTCCTCTGCTCAGCTTTCTGAGCAGCCGGTCATAGAACTCGTAAAGCCCTACAATTTCCTTACCTTTTTCAGTTAAAAAAGTCCTGCCACCCCCTGAACCACCCTTCTCACTCTCAACAACCTTTCCAACCACGCTCTCTATTCTTTTAAGATAACCCCAAACGTAACGGTATGACATGCCGAGTTTTTTGCTCGCAGCAGCAATTGAACCCTCCTCCTCAATGGCTTTGAGAATCTCAACTCCACCCTTACCAACCACGTGTTCCCCATCTTTTTCAATCCACAGCCTGAACTTCAATTCCATAGAGTCTGTTAACCCAAACTATAATTTCCTTTCTGCCCTATCAGGTTGAAGTAAACGTTTTCCAGTCTGGGCACTTCCCTCTCAACCTCTATAATCCTCCCACCCTGCCTCTTCACTTCATCAACAAAATCCAGAAGCTCATCTAT
>DAINRD010000027.1:0-11672 GCA_036742095.1 Archaeoglobus sp.
CGCTCAGGGCGCTGCCCCTCCACCTCCATGGACATTTGTCGAGCTGAAAAACAGAGGAATAGAGCCCATGAACATCTGGGGGCAGAATGAGGGGACAGGGTTGTTTTCCTACGACAGAACAATCCCTGATCTGGAAAAGAGAGCGAGGAGCTTTCCTGTTCCGGAGAAGGTAAGGGATTTGCCCTTCTTCAGGGCTATAGAGATAAAGATTGTTGACGAAAGCGGTAAGGAGCTGAAGGAGCCGGGCAGTGTGGGGGAGTTGTGCTACAGAAGCCCCCTCACGATGCCGTGCTACTACCGCCAGCCTGAGTTGACAAAGAAATCCTTTGATGCGGATGGTTTCTTCCACACAGGTGATCTGTTTGAGGTAGTTGATGATACTACAATCGCCTTCTTCGACAGAAAGAAGGACATAATAATCAGAGGAGGGTTCAATGTAAGCTCCGCTGAGGTGGAGGACGTCGTCAAGAAGCACCCCAACGTATTGGATGCTGCAGCAGTGGGTGTTCCTGACGAGAGGCTCGGGGAGAGAGTTGGCTTGTACGTTGTTCCAAAGCCCGGCACTACCGTAACGCTGGAAGACATAAAGAAGCACATGGAGGAGAGCGGAGTTGCAGTTTACAAGTGGCCTGAAGTGGTGGTTGTTGTCGATGAAATTCCGAAAAATCCCGTGGGGAAGGTACTCAAGAGTAAGTTGAGGAAAGACATTGTAGAGAGATTAAAGTCGAATCAGAGTACCTAAAAAAGTTTAACTAAGAAGGGCTTTTACTCTTTTCTCGATAGGTGGGTGTGATTCGAACAACCGCTCAATGGGGGAGACGTTTTTTGGCCTCAACGTCCATCTGTCCGGAAAGGGGAGAGCCACAAGGTTTTTCAAAGTCAACTGAGCATTCAGCGCCTCTATTTTTTGAAGTGCATTTGCAACTATTTTGGGACTGGTGAGTTTTGCTGCGAAAGCATCAGCAGCAAATTCGAGTTTTCTACTATGGTGAAACGCAATGATGGCTGTCACTATAACTGGAATTTTAATGAGAGTCCCTATTATCAGGAGGATTATTCCAGCAAGATAATATTGGGTTCTGGTTTCGTCATCAATCCAAGGACTCGCAGACCAGCCTATGTTGGTCATTCCAGAAATTAAAAACGCGTTCGAAATAAAGTCGAAGATGCTAACTAATGAGAACACAAGAGATTGCCTCAAACAGTCTCCGTTTTTATGGTGACCGAGTTCGTGAGCAATTATGCCCTTCAACTCGTCCTCGTTGATGTAGCCCCGCTCGAAGGCTTCTATCAACCCTCGTGTTAATACAACTCTTTTTCCAAAGGGGGAGAGGTAAGCGAAGGCGTTAACCTCAACCGTATTGAGAACCAATAGCTTAGGGGTTTTCAGTTTTGCGGCTCTTGAAAGCTCTTCGAGCATTAAATTTGCCGGATGCCCCTCAAGTGGCCGGAGCTTCAATTTCCACATGTTTAGGGGTGTGAGTAAGTATGCGGATAACAGTGCCATTGGCACTCCCACAATTGTGGCCAGAAAAATCGACTTTCCAATTGTTGAAGGTGATGGTTTACTCACCACCAAAGGGATGGAGAAAACAATAGACACCACGAGAAAGACAAGGATTGTATACCGCCACCTTTCTATGCTTTCCCCAATCATGGTTGATTTGCGAAAACATATGATATATAAGCTTTTTCAAACCAAAATGCTCTCTCGCAATTACAGCTTTTGTTCTCATTGCGCCAAAAAGGTTGGCCGTAATCAAGAAAGTTTGTTGAAACCGCTCCTTTCATATTGAACCGGAAATAACTGGCCAGCCATCGGAATTCTTATAGTGCTGGAACAGTATCTCATACCTTTCCCCTATTTTAACCAATTTCTTAACCCGGCTTGAAAGGCTAAAGGAGTCAGGTCAATGACTTGAAGTTTAGGAAAGGAAAAGTGTGTCAAAGTTAAAAACAAATAGCCCAAATGGGCTCGGCCGGATTCGAACCGGCGATCTCCGCCTTGTAAGGGCGACGTCATAACCGCTAGACCACGAGCCCTCCTTGGGAATTAATAGAACAGGTTATTAAAGCTTAACGCTAATGTTTGGTAGAAAGGTTAAATATGGTTGCCCTCACCAAAATGTTCATTAGTTCCGAGAGCGATTACACTCAAGCGGGGGTTGCCGAGCCAGGAAAAGGCGCAGGGCTTAAGACCCTGTCCCGAAGGGGTCCGCGGGTTCGAATCCCGCCCCCCGCATTAATTTACCAGTAACATTATGGATACATTCAGGCCAGATAATTCTTTTGCCCTTCCACTCTGTGGTCTAACTTTTAGACAAGAGTTTCAGGCGTAATTCCTCAGGTGCTAAAATCCCACCTACATATAATTTTTACACCCGCACAAGAATATTCTCCATAACCTCTGCAAGCACATCTTCTCTCAGCCCGGAAGCGAGCATTATGAGACTCTTTCTTCCCTCAGCCAGCCTCATGAAAGCCTCTACGAGCCTCTCCCACTCTTCTCTCCCGATGGGCATTTCCGCATACTCCCTGCTGTCCAGATCAAGTCCCAGATACCATATAACGAGATTTGGATTGTACTCCTTAACCCTCTCAACCAGTTCCTCGAAGGATTTGACGTAGTCCTTCCCTATTTTCCTTCCAAGAAGGCACCTCAGGTCTTCGGAAATCTCGCACTCCCTTTTACCGATGCAGAAGAGCGTTGCTCTCTCCTCCGAAACAATTGAGGCCTTTCCGTGGTGGGCATCAGTTTCAATAACAGCAATTCGTCCGAAGCTTTCAGCCGCTTTAACAGCCATTGCCAGACCATTCAGAAGGCAGTACCCCCTCATTCTGCTCTGCTCTGCCAGATGACCTGCAGTGGTCACCGGAACTATCACGGCATCGTAATACTGTAACGCCTTAACGCCTGTGAGGATGCACTTCACGTTTTCAACGGCATTATCAAAAAAAGGATGGTTTCTAATTCTGCTCAGATACTCTGCAGAGTGAACCTGAAGGACGAATTCGTCCACATCCTGCTCTTCCCTCTCAACGAGCTTTATTTTAACTTCCTTCAAAACCCTGAGCTTTCTTGCCGGGGGGATTTGGGGAGAGAGCAATCTGTCAGAGTAAACCATTGCAATGTCCATAAACAATTTTGGGAAAAGGGATTTATAACTTTTAGTTCGTCTTTAAGCATGCCGATTATCACTTTCCTTCCTTCAGGCAAGCGTGCTGAGGTTGATGAAGGTAAAACCATTCTTTCTGCTGCTCAGGAAATTGGAGAGGGAATTAGAAGCTTATGCGGCGGAAAGGGGAGTTGTGGTAAGTGTTTAGTTTTGGTAAGGAAGGGTGAAGTGGAGATTTTAAGTGAGGAAGCTCACGAGAAGTTTGTCAGGGAGAAGGGATACTACCTCGCATGCCAGACTGCAGTCAAAGGTGATGTGGAGGTCTTCATTCCTCCTGAATCGAGGCTGGAGAAGCAGCAAATCCTCAAGGACTTCTTCATTTCCTCCAGAGAGTTCAATCCAGTTGTGAAGGTGGAGTTCTGCAGCAATGCTTTCCTTCCCGAAGTTTTATCGCATAAGGGGTTGAGGCTTGCTTGCAGCACAGATGTGGAGGAGGGCGATTTCGGGCTCGTTGTGAGGGGCAAGGAAATCATTGACGTCATTCCTGACGACAGAGCCTTCGGACTGGCTGTGGATGTGGGCACAACGACAATCGTAGCGGCCCTCGTGGACCTGAAAGATGGGAAGGTTGTTAACGTAGCATCAGACTACAACGGGCAGATTATTTACGGAGAGGAGGTGCTGAGCAGGGTTGAATTCGCAAGAAGCAGGAAGGATGGTGTCGATGTTCTTCAGAGGGCTGTGGTGGAGTCAATAAACAGGCTCATTGACAGGCTGCTGGAAGGCTATGCAACGCCCCACAGAATTTATGACGTTGTTGCTGCCGGAAACACCATAATGACTCACTTTCTCCTGGGGAAGGATGTGGAGTATCTTTTCTCTTCCCCCGACGTCAGGGTGGAGAGAGAGGGCTTTGAGGTATCTGCTACAGAAATCGGTCTGAAGGTGAACGGCAACGCCAAGCTCTTCTGTCTGCCTTCAGTTGGAAGGTTTGTTGGTGGTGACATTGTTGGCGACATTCTCGCTTCAAGAATTGTCGATTCTGCCACCATATCGCTGATGGTCGACCTCGGTACAAATGGAGAGATTGTAGTGGGAAGTGAAGGTTGGGCGATGGCAACGAGCGTGGCGAGCGGGCCTGCCTTTGAGGGCTACGAAATCAAGCACGGAAGCAGGGCGGTTGAGGGGGCAATAGACCATGTCGAAATTGAGGGCAAAGAGGTGCGATACACGGTAATTGGCAATGGAAAGCCGAGGAGCATTTGTGGAAGCGGGCTGATAGACCTGATGGCGGAAATGTTCAAGAACGGAATTCTCGACGCCACCGGAGCGATGAACAGGAAGCATCCGAGGGTAAGGAAGGGTGATGATGGCTACGAATTCGTGGTGGTTGAGGCTGAAAAGTCTGCAACTGGCAGGAACATCGTATTCACCGAAAAGGATGTCGAAACTTTGCTTAAATCAAAGGCTGCAGTATGTGCGGGGATAGCAGTTCTGATAAAGAAAGCCGGTCTGGGCCTTGAGGATATAGACGAGTTTTACATTGCAGGGGCTTTCGGCTACTACATCAACTTTGAGAATGCGGTAACAATCGGTTTATTTCCCGAACTGAAAGCAGAGGTTAAACAGATTGGAAACGGCTCTCTCGCTGGAGCATACCTCGCCCTTGTATCTGAGAGAAAAAGAAAACTTGCAGAGACAGTTGCCAGCGCCTTCGCTTACTTTGACCTCTCAACTGATGCTGACTTTGTTGAGGAGTACAGAGCAGCCCTTTCACTTCCGGGAAGACCTGAGCTGTTTTCCGAAACCTATGCAAAGTATGTATGAAAGCGCTATACTGGCTGCTAATCGGCCTTCTTTCCTCAACTATTGCAGAAGTGCTCTCGTCATCCCATCCTGAAGGTGTGTTTGATGCATGGGGAATTGGGGTGATTTTTCCTCTCTACTCCCTCCACGCTCTCGTTCTGGGTGGTTGGCTTTTTAGATTGGGAGTGAACTGGCAGAGACTCTTTCTTTTCGGCTGTGCTTTCGGGATGTATGGGGCTTACATCACAAAGGTCCTCTGGAACCCCTACTGGGGGCCAGACGCCTTCCAGTTTCTGGGAATCTACTGGTTCCAGTTTGCTGTTCTGGTATTTTCTGGCATCCGTTTTTTGCCTTCATTTTACCTCTGCTGATTGCAGAGTACCTCTACACCAGCTCAAGTGCTCTGCTTAACGCAACAAAGCAGTTTCTGCTGATGCAAAGGGCTGGAAAGAAGTTTGCCCTGCTTTTGGCAGCAATGGCAGGACTGAACCAGTCAGTCAACACTCCCACCTCTATGGTATGGGTTGCTCTGCTGAGCTTCCTGATAATCTTAATTCCATCCTTCCCGCTTGAAAAGAGGAGGATTGAGGACATTATGCCCGGCGGTAAGTCATTAAATGTTCTTACTTTTGCCCTCATAGCATTCTACCTTTTCTGGACATTCGCCCTGAGGTTCGACAAAATGGGGAGTATTACGGGCCAGCTTGTAGTTTGGCTCTTCTACATCTTTCTATTTTACCTCATAAAAAACATCCATACACGGTCTGAGGCTCAGATGAGCGAAAAAAAGGGTGAAAGAAGATTTTTCACCGCCTGCTTTCTTGTCTACGTAATTACCTTCCTGATCTCCTCATCATTCAAAGCCTTTCCTGTTGCTATGCTGTTCCTCCTTGCAGGAACTGCCTACGGCACCATTGTTTTTGCTTCGATTCTGATCAGATTTTTGTTTGCTCGAACCCCTTCTTGACCGCAATAACGTGTCCGTATCCAAATTTCTTGTATATCACCCCCATAAGATTTTTCAAATCAACAACTCCAAGCTTGGCTATTGCTCCGAGCATTGCCATTTCTGGCTTGCTTCCGCAACTCTTTGCAATCTTATCAGCGTTCAGCGCGATTCCACCATTGTGAGGAAGCTTTGGGGAGTTCACTATCACAAGACATCCCCTCTTACTGGCGTCACCTCTGCATATCACGGTGATTCTCTTCTTTGCCCCGCTGAGTCTCAGTTTAAACCCATTTTCCAGCTCTTCAAACTCTTCAATTTTGCTATCCGTTTTCATTGCCTCCATCAATATGTTTGCGAACTCCTTTTCTCCAATAAACTCCAGTTCGTACGATTCTATCACCTCCTTAAGTTAATGAAAAATAATGACGTATTTGCTATAAAAGCTTTGTGGTTGGATTTACAATGCTCAAGCCAAACTTTTTTAATGCAAAGGAAAAATAAACACAATGAACCCCCTCCAAACTGAAATCTGTGGTTTGAAACTGAAAAATCCCATGATTCTGGCAAGCGGTGTAATGGGGAGCAGCGTTCATTCCCTCAATCTTATTGCACAGGATGCTGGTGCTGTAGTTACGAAATCTGTTGGTTTGGAGGCAAGGGAGGGATACAGAAATCCCACAGTCATTAACTGGAGATGTGGTTTGCTGAATGCTGTTGGTCTTGCATCTCCTGCAGCGAAGGACTTTGCAGAGGAGTTAAAGGATTACACCAACGAAGCTCCACTTGTTGTCAGCCTCTACGGTTACACTCCTGAGGATTTTGAGAAGCTCGTTGAAATTTTTGATTCAGCCTTGCCATATCCGCATGCTTACGAGATAAATTTCAGCTGCCCTCATGTGAGTGGTGCAGGATACGACCTCGGAAAGGACATTAAACTTTCGGCGGAAATAGTCAGGGGGTTGAAAAAGAAAACGGAGAATCCAGTAATTGCCAAGCTTTCCGCCATGCATGACTATGTTGAGCTGTCCAGAGCTCTTGAAAGGGCGGGAGTTGATGCAATATCTATTTCCAACACACTCAGGGGGATGAAAATTGACATTTTGTCAAGAAAACCTGTTTTAAGCAACATATCGGGGGGAGTTAGCGGCCCGGCAATTAAGCCAGTGGCTTTAAAGTGTGTTTACGACCTTTACAAGGAGGTTGAGGTTCCGATAATTGGCTGTGGCGGAATTACGACTTTTGAAGACGTTCTTGAATTCATTATGGCCGGGGCAACAGCAGTGCAGATTGGGTCAGCAGTTTACTACAGCAGGAGAATCTTCTACAGCCTGAAGGAGAGTCTTATCTCATTCATGAGGGCAAATGAATGCACGGTTTCAGATTTGATTGGGGTTGCACACACTAATTGATTCAGGTTCAGAGTTCCACAGACTGGGAAAGGAGGGGGCTTGTGAGCATTTTTTCAAAGAATTTTCCGTCCTTTAACACGGCCCTTGCAGCGGAGACCATCTTTGCTCCAGCCTTGATTATCTTTTCACCGCTTTCAATGTCCACGAAGGAGTTGTTTCCCACCACGTTTCCATGTTTTGAGAGCTTTTTGATAAGCTCGATGTCGCAACCTCCATTTGGGATCATTGCGTCGACGTGAACTGCCCTGCAGCCAGCTTCAAACAGCTTTTCCACCAGCTTTTCGTAGTCAATGGAGTGGCTGCCCCTTATTTTAACAAAGGTGGGCACAATGCTGGAAACCTTACTGACGATCTCGATGAGCCTTTCAGGGTTGTAAAGCAACCACTCCCCGCAGCCCGCGGTGACAAACTCAGGTTGCCTGCAGTGGGCGTTTATCTCGACAATCCCGCCATATTTCGCAACAATTTCGGCAGCCTCCAGATAACCTTCGACGGTTGCTGACCTGAGGTTAACTGCAAATTTCCTTTTTCCAAGAGCCTTTATCTCCCTCTCTATCCCCTCAATCCCAAAGAGGAACTCCTTTCTACCCCTTTCAACGACTTTTTTGGCAGCTTCCAGAGCCCCCTCATCTGCGTTAAAGCCTCCAAGAATTACGAGAGATGCCTTCTGGTCTTTACAGAACTCGGCGTTGTTTATTCCTGCCATTGCAGAAAGAACGAGGCGGTTTTCAAATATCATATCTGAGCTCATTCAGCTTTAAAATTCCGTCAAAAACCCTGCTTGCACCGCCGGTCATGTAAGCAGTATTATCTGTGAGCTCTATTTTCAGCAGTCCTCCTTTGGTTCTAACTTCAACTTCTCTGCCCGTTAATCCGAGCCTGTTGGCAACCGCAGCAACAGCAACACTTCCTGTACCGCAGCTCAGCGTTTCGGCCTCAACCCCTCTTTCGTAGGTTCTGATTGTAATGGAGTTGCCCTCAACCTTTGCAAAGTTTACATTCGTGCCCTCTGGAAAAATTTCAGAATAACGGATTTTTCTGGCTATCGGAACTATGTCGAAGTCGAGGTCGTCGACAAAGACAACCACGTGGGGAACTCCTGTGTTGGCGGCATAGAGCTTGAACCTCTTACCCTCATGTTCGAACTCATAGCCCCACACATCTACCTCTGCAGGAATTTCCTCTCTCCTGAACTTTGGCTTTCCCATGTCAACCTTTACCCACCATCCGTCATCCTTCGTAACTTCAAGCTCAAGAATCCCTGCAAGGGTCTCAACCCTCAACCTCTCCCCCACATAGCCCTCCTCCACAACGTAGCGGGAGAAACAGCGTATGCCGTTTCCGCACATCTCTGCCTCACTGCCATCACTGTTAAAGTACCTGAACTTCACGTCTGCTTTTTCAGAAGGCTGAACGAAAAGTGCCCCATCTGCCCCCACACCAAAATTTCGGTGGCAAACAGCTCTTACGAAACTGGCCTTCTCTTCCTCAGGTATCACCTCTCCCCTGAATTCATCAATGAGCACGAAATCGTTACCGTTTCCATGCATCTTTGTAAAACTCACGCGCATGAAGGCAGTAAGAAAGAAGTTTTAAAATTGTTACCTACTACTACTGTGAAGGTTGGTATAGTTTTAAATCCCGCAGCTGGAGGTGGATTTGACGAAAAGAAAAGAATGCTGGTTCTTGACGTTTTAAATAGACTTGGAAGAAGTCTTGAGTTTTTCACAACCCGTAAAATTGCCAATCTTCTTGGAATTGAAGCAGAATACGTTGAGATAAGGGAAGAAGGGACGAGGCTTGATACCCTGAACCTCGTAAATGAGCTTGACAGGGAGGTTGATTTGATAGCCATTTTTGGAGGAGACGGAACGATGAGTGACGCTGCTTCTGCGAAACCTAAAACGCCATTACTCTGCATTGGCATTGGAACAACCAATGTGAGTCCCGCGTTGTGTCCACCAAACTTCGGTGAACTCGAAGAAGTTGGTTTGAGGGGTCTGGAGGTGAAAGTTGGCGGAGATGAGAGAATATGCTTCAATGATGTTGTGGTGGGTTCGACAATTCTTTCAACCGTTTATGGCAGGAGAGTGCAGGTGGATGCCTGCAAGTTCATGAGAGGGAAGAAGGTTATCGCAAAGCCGAGGAAGTTCAGGGCAAGGGTTGAGGTTGGAGATAAGCTGGTGGAGGGGATTTTTGGAAACATCTTCGTCGCCCTAACAGACAGAAGATTTCTCGGCAAGGGAATTGCGGGGGGTGCGTCGCTCTCAGCCTTTCTCGGTTTCAAGGGTGTTGTTGCCTGCGTAAGTGAGGGAATCGTTGTTTCAACCTACACCAAGGAGGATATGCGAAAAATTGAGCCAATAACCACAACCACTGTAAGCTTTGACGATGAAACTGTTAAAATTGAAACAGATGAAGTTATTTCCTGCGATGGAAACCCCATTGGAGTGGGGAAGGCTGAAGTCAGAGTGGTTGAAAATGCCGTGAAAGTTCTGAAGCCAAAGGGCGAAACTAATTTTTAGCTTTGCCACCTTCATCAACCAGAATGGAGGTTTATGTGCTCAGGCTGGGACACAGGCCAGAGAGGGACAAGAGAGTTTCAACCCACGTTGCCCTAACTGCGAGAGCTTTTGGTGCCAAGGGCATTTACTTTGACGTTGAGGACAAATCCGTATTCGAGAGTGTTAGAGATGTTGTGGAGAGATGGGGAGGGGATTTTTTCATTGAGGCTGTAAACTGGAGAAAACTTCTAAGGGGGTTCGATGGGTTGAAGGTTCATTTGACGATGTATGGAATTCCTTTGCCCCAAAGAATTGAGGAAATAAAAAAAGCGAAAAAGGTTCTGGTCGTTGTGGGGGCGGAGAAGGTTCCGCCAGAAGTTTATGAGATGTGTGATTACAACATCTCTATCGGAACCCAGCCCCACAGCGAGGTTGCCGCTCTCGCAGTATTCCTCGACAGAGTTCTTGGCAAAGTTTTCTCAATTAGATTTGACGATGCAAAAATAAGGGTTATTCCAAGCGAGAGGGGAAAGAAGGTTGTTGGTGATGACAGTGACTAATCAAGCAAAATTTCAATCTCTGTTTTTGTGGCTTCAATCTTTCTGATTTTCTTGGCAACCTCAAATCTCACTCTGTCATGAACTCTCTCTCCAGCAACCTTGAATCCAACTCTGTCAAGTATGAAGCTCAGAAGCAGGTTGCTGTTGTAAAATAGGAGGGCTGAGAAGCCGAAATTTAGGTAAAGTCTGAAGTTCTCCTCCCCCATCATCAAGTCATACCCTCTCTCCCTCAACCACTCTTCGAAGTCCTCTATGGTGAGTCTCACGGAAGTAGGTTTTTAGGAAGAATAAAAAGGTTGTCTATTCCGCTCTATAGACAGAGAAGTTCATGCACGCGACATCTGTCAGAGGTTTTCGCCAGATGAGAAATTCAGGGATTCTCCCCAAATCAGGCTGCGTCCAGAAGGTCCAGCACCTCACGACCATTGTATCAACAAAGCTGAGATGGTTTTTGTTCAATTTGAGGTCGTTTGTGGCGTTGACAACAATGTAGGCTCCTGAACGAAAACTTCTACCTTCAACTCCCGTTGTTATGAAGTAGGCTTTGTGGTCTTTGAGGTACCAGGCAAGGGGCCAGTACTCACCCACGTTGGTGAAGATGTAGATTGTATCATTCTGCGTCATCTCTGCAAACTCTCTGACATCGTACTGTGTGGGCAGGTAAAGAACGGGTTCTGCGGGGTTGACGGGATTGATGTGGTTGGCATGGAGGGAGCCGTAGGCAGTAAAGGCAATGCAAATAGCAGCCAGAAGAATCTTGAAATTTCTCAAACTCAAGGCTTCGAAATTTTCCGGCAGGGAATGGACGATTCTGCTGATTCCAATCCCGGCAAGAATGTACATGGGGAAGAGGACGTGCACGTTCAACCAGGGAACTTTTTCCTGCATGTAGGAGAAGAAGATGAGCGAGCCAAGGAACCAGTAGACAGTGAAGGCCTCAAAATCGCTTCTTTTTCTGACGATTGTGTAGATTGCAAATAAAGCCATCAGGAAGGCCGGAAAATCGTAAAGAAGAATCAGCTCAAGATAGTAATACCACGGACCCGCTATTCTCGCAATATCGTGCTGGTGCTTCCAGTAACTCACGGCCTTCACTGCTGGAAATTCCGAGAGGTTTGTTAGAGGGGTCATGTAGGTGAAGAAATTTGTGTAAAAAGCAGCGTAGATGAGGAAGAAGGTGGCAACAGCCAGTGCTATATCCAAAACCCTGAATCTTTTGATGTCAAAAACGAAGTAGAGGAGGAAGATAGCTGCCAGTGGGTAGAAAGTTTCCTTCAGTGATGCGAAAAAGGCCATGAACATCAGGGAGAGGACTAAAAGCAGTGTTT
>DAINRD010000028.1:0-11099 GCA_036742095.1 Archaeoglobus sp.
CATCCCGAAGATGTCCCAAAGGCTTTTGATGTATTCAGAAAAATAGAAATGGGGAAAGAGGATGAAGTCCCCTATCCAATCCCTTTGAGAGTTGTCAAAAAAGATGGTTATCAATGGAACGAGATACGCTGGAAGGTTCTGGACGTTGACGGAAAGAAATACTACATTATTGTTTTCACAGACGTCACAGAAAGAGTTGAAATGCAGAAGAGAATCGAGAGCTTGCTCGAATATGTCAAGCTGCTCAACACTATACTCAGGCATGACATAATGAACGTCTTCACGACCTTAACCTCCTACGCAGAGCTTCTTGAAGAGAGATACGACAGGAAGTTTCTTGAGAAGATGCAGGAGGCGATTTCAAAGGGTGTCGAGCTGATAAAGAAGATAAGGGAGCTGGAGATTTCGAGTGAAGAAATGCAGCCCTTTGAGCTGAAGAAGGTGATTGAAGAGGTGGCTAAGGGCTACGATTTGGAGGTCGTGGTTAAGGGCAATGGAACAGTCTACGCCAATGAGGGAATATACAGTGTTTTTGACAATTTGATCGGAAACTCCGTTAAGCATGGCGGGGCGAGAAGAGTTGAAATTGAGGTTAAGACAGCAGACAAAATTTACGTCATCTATCAGGACGACGGCAGGGGAATTCAGGCAGAAAACAGAGATAGGATTTTTGAGAGAGGTTTCTCCACCTCTACAAGTTCTGGGATGGGACTCTTCATAGTCAGAAAGCTTATGGAGAGCTATGGTGGCGATATAAGCCTTGAGGATTCGGAGAAGGGGGCGAGGTTTGTTTTGGTGTTTCCCAATACTAATTCACCTGTTTTGAAGTCCTGATGGGCTGGACTGGCAATCATATTGCTCGAAAATTGATCTGAAACTTAGTTTCTGTTTTTTGCTTTCGGTCCACAAACAGGGAAACATTAATATAGTCCCGAAAAAGAATGCTGGAAATTTAAAAAGGGTGATTTGAATGTTGGATGAAGGAATAAAGGCTAAGGCAATTGAGCTGGCTGAGAGCATAAAGAGTTTGGGAGAGTATCAGGAGTTCCTCGAAAATGAGAAGCTTCTTAAAGAGGATGAGGTTGCACAGGAGATGCTTGTGGAGTTCCAGCAGAAGCAGCATGACTTTGTGACCAAGCAGCTTTCTGGAGAGTACGATCAGGATTTGCTCGGTGAGCTTACGGAGTTGCAGTCAAAATTGAATGCGAGAGAGAGTGTTGTCAGATTCATCGAGTCCTACAACAGGCTGCTTGCGGTACTTGGAGAGATTGTCGACTTAATCAGCGAGAAAATCGAGCTGGACATTGGTGAAGTTTACAGAAGATGAATTTAAATATACAACTCTTTTTCAATTTTTATGCTTGAGCTGCTGATGGCCTTCGCTCTCGGCATTTTATCTGTCTTCTCTCCATGCGTTCTTCCAGTAGTCCCCCTCATCTTTGCGGGTTCGAGGGGAAGAGCCTTGGATGCTTTCCTTATAGTTGCAGGCTTAACCATCAGCATGCTCATTCTCGGCTACACAGCCTCTCTCTTCTCCGGTTTTTTCAGAGTTGTTGCAATGCTTTTTCTCCTCATTTTCGCCTTAATTCTGCTATCTGACGAGCTTGACGAAAAGGTCTCGATTTTCGCCTCAAGGATGACATCTGGGCTTTCGTGGAAAATCCAGACTCTACCATCCTTCTTTTTCGGCATGTTCTTGGCTTTTCTCTGGCTGCCCTGCATACTGCCCTTTGCGGGCATAGCCATCAGCCAGACTTTACTCTCAGAGAATCCCTTCGTGATGCTTTCCTACGGGCTTGGAATGGCTGTAACCATCGCTGTGGTCTTCAAGATGGGAGAGAAATTTGTAAAGGCCAACTTCCAGCTCATCAGAAAGCTTGCTGGCGCAATTGTGCTTGTCTACCTCGCCTACTTCGCCCTCGTGGAGGTGCTGTGGTGAGGGGATTTCTGATCGTGGGAAACAAAGCTCACACACAACCTTTCAGCCTCAACGACTTGCCGGGAGCTGGAAGAATGGACGTTCTATGTCGTTGCACCTCTCAGGCCCTCTTCGTCTCCCACGGCATAAGAAAAGACGTGGAGGTTTACCTGCTCCTCCTTGGCCCTCCCTCCCCGCCAAAGGCCATTCTGATTAAGGGAGATGAAGTGAAAAGAATGGCACCAGATGAGAGAAACGTTGCGGGGCACATAAGAAAAGCCCTCGGCCTTGAATGCGGAAAGAGCTGGAGAAAGGTGCATTCAGGAGTTTACGTTTCGAGGAAGGGGCTCGAAGAGCTGCTTGTGGAGCTGAGCCAGGAATACTCAATAATTTACCTCAAGGAGGACGGTGAGGATATAAGCAGTGCAAAGCTCCCACCCAACCCCCTTTTCGTTATTGGGGACCACGAGGGACTTACGGAGGAGCAGGAGAAGGTTGTTGATAAATACTCGCCCTTAAAACTCTCCCTCTCTCCCCTCTCACTTCTCGCCGAGCAGTGTGTTGTTATTGCCCACCACCACCTCGACAGGTTGCAGTTCTGAAATTACGTAAAGGAAATTTCAACTTAGAAAAAAGTAATTTCAACATATAAGAAAATATTTTTATACTAACGAACGTTGGTTTATTCTGAGGTGGTGTGATGAAGGGTGGAAGGTTTAGGAAGGATGAGAAGGGTGCGATCGGCATTGAAATCCTGATAGTGTTCATAGCCATCGTACTGGTGGCGGCAGTGAGTGCGGCAGTGCTGATCCAGACGGTCGGCTTCCTGCAGCAGAAAGCCATGGCCACTGGAAGGCAAACGACACAGGAGGTTGCCAGTGGTTTGAAGGTCGTGAAGGTTCTTGGTAACGTCAGCAGCCCGAGAACTGCAAACGCTGAAATTGACAAGCTTGCCATCTTCGTCGAGGTTAACACTGGCGGACAGGACGTTGACCTTTCAACAACCAGGGTTATATTGAGCAACGGAGAGAAATCAATAACGCTCTACTACAACGCCTCGGCTAGTGGAAAGTTCACCGATGCAACGGATGGACTTGATAACGTATTCGACTCAAGCGACACAGCATGGAATAACCTTACTGGCACAGAGTTTGGAATCATCGCGATCCAGGACGAAGACGGATCCTTGAGTGCTGCATATCCAGTCCTCAACCAGGGAGACAAGGTTATACTTACAGTGGATGCCGATTCGGCCTTTGGAGACGGTCTTAAACCCAGAACAAAGGTTTCGGGAGAGGTCAGACCTGAGCTTGGTGCACCAGGTATAATAGAGTTCACGACTCCTGCAGCCTACACAACCGCAGTCGTCGAGCTCCAGTAAAGCCCTTAGCCTTTCAAAATTTTTTCTGAGATTTTTTTAATTATTTTTCGTGGTGATGCTTATGTTGGGCTTAAGGAGGGTGATTAAGCGGAAGGAGCTGGAAGAGGAGGAAGAGGAGCTGGAAATGGAGGAAGGGCTGGAAGAGGAGTTAGAGGAGGAGCTTGAGGGCGAAGAGTCTGAAGAGGTTCAGGACGAGAAGGAAGAGGAGGATGATGATGTCATCACCAAAATCAATGAGAGGCTGAATGATATTGAGAACAGGCTTCCGAGGATAGACATCTCAATAAACGGACTACGGAGGGACATCGACTCTCTGAGAGAGGAGATTCAGAAGATTGATGAGTCTATGAGAGACATCATGGCCCTCTATGAAGTCGTCTCAGCGCAGATCAATCCCTTCGTTGGCTCTTCCAAGGTCACATCGCTTAGCGTGGAGCGCATTGAGAATCTGGAGAAGTCCGTCGAGGAAATCATGAACATGCTCATGGACCTCAAGTTCGACCTCAAGATGATTTTGAGGGGCAGTTTGAATGCAAGGGAAATTGTTGAGGAGGTTATTTACGGAGGTGATATTTCATGACGCTCGAAACGAAGAAGTTTTTGGAGGAAGAGGAGATTAAAAACTACCTCGAATCCTACAAGGGAAGACTTCCCACTGTGGTTCTTGAAGACATAATGGAGAGTTTGAGGGGGAAGAAGATTACAGAGGAGCAGCTCGAAAGGATTATTGAGAAAGCCTCCAAGAGGTTCAGAGGCTTAACAGCCACAAAGCTTGACGACGTTTACGAGAAAATAAACTCCATTGAAAGATTAATCGCTAAAACCCTCGAAGCATTCCCCAAAGAGAGAAGGGGCGACGTTGAGGAGGTGCCTGAGGCAGAAAAGCATGCATCACAGCCCGCAAACGAGGCTGTTGAGGACGTTCTTGAGGTTGGGTATGAGGATGTTAAGGCGCCAGCAAAGAGGAGCAGCATAATGCTCACGAAAATACCAGAGACACCAAGAGAAACTGTGATTCTGCTGAAGTGGCTGGAGTTCCTGCTTACCAAGGCTGGCTACGATGGACTGGAGGAGGTGCTCGGATACTACGCAGACATAGGCTGGATCAGCGAGGAGGTGATGTTTCGAATGATAAAGTATGCAAGGGGAATCAAGACACCGCAAATGCCTGAGAGAGAGGACGGGCTGATGACCACGCAGGATCACATAATCTCGTTGCTGTTCATTGAGGCATTGAGAAACGGTGGATTCAGGGAAGAGGACCTGTTTGCCGTTGAAAGGCAGGTGCAGAAGATAAAGAAGGAAGCGAGTCAGATCTATGGGGTTTAGCACTGTCGTTGCCTTCTCGGTGGTGATGGTAAGCTTCGTGATGGTTACGGGGATAGTGGTCAGTGTGGCTGTTGAGAAGTTCAAGGAGGTGCACGAAGCCTATCAGGAGGAGAAGAGGGAGCTTTTGAAGGAGCTGCGGACTGATTTTGAAATACTGAGCATAACTGCGACGAAGAGTGGCAAAGATAACCACACTCTGGAGGTGGTGGTGGAGAATACGGGAAACGAGTTGTTAAAGACGGAAGGATTCACCCTCATGGTTGACGGGAAACTCTATCCTTTCACGGCGGATAGAGCTAACCTCTACCCCGGAACCACTGCCACTCTTACAGCAATAAACCTTCCTGGAGGAAAGGGTACCAGCCACACCTTGAGGGTTGTTGCGGAAAACGGACTGGCGAGGTATGATAGCTACACGGTCGGGTGATGGTTATGAGCAGCGAATCTCTGACGCACATGGTGTTTTTCATCACAGCTTTACTTATCGCCACCTCTGTTTCAGCGATACTCTACACCACCGCCTACAAGGTGAGTCTCGGTATAGAGGAGCAGGGCGAGGCGTTAAAGAAGATTTTGAGAACCGATTTTGAAATAATTAACGACCCAACTCAGATTCCCTACGATCCCAATCAGGGTTATTACGAGTTTTATATCAAGAATACTGGTAGCGAGGAGATTGTTATCGACCCTTCGGTTCTGACAGTGCTGATTGACGGGAATGTGGTGAGCTTCACGTCGTCAGATTACAGCATAGGTTACGCTGAGGTAGGCACCCTCTATGTCTATGCCTACCCTCTCTCCAGCGGAGACCACAGGCTGTTCGTGATTCTTGAGAATGGAGTTAGCAGGTCCTTTGAGTTCCAGACCTGAGGTGGTAAAAATGAGGGTCTTCTCGGTGCAGATTGAAAAGGACGAGTTCCATAAGAAGCTGGCTGGCGGAATTCCTGCAGGGACTCTTGGCCTGATTAAGGGGGAGAGTGGAGGAGGAAAGAGTGCTTTCTGCCAGAGAATTGTTTACGGCCTACTTCAGAACAACGTTGAGGTGAGCTACGTATCAACGCAGTACACAACCCTCGACTTCGTCAACCAGATGGCAAGTTTGGGCTACAGAATCAACTCCTACATTATCTCGGACAAGCTACGCTTCTTCCCCGTCTATCCCTTAATCAGCGAGACGAAGCAGAGATTGGACTACACGAAGAGGCTGATGTCGGGAACGAGCATTTTCGAGAAGGATGTCATTGTGATTGACAGCCTGTCCTCTCTGCTGAAATTCGACATCAGTCCGGAGTCAGCTGTAGACCTCGTTGGATTTCTGAAGAGGGTTACGGCCAGCGGAAAGGCTGTGCTGATGACCGCCCTGAATGGAGAGCTGAGTGAAGACACAATGAGGGAGCTCGAAAGCGCTTCAACGCTGGTCATTGAGTGCAGCATAAAGAAATTCGGAACGGATTTGAAGAACATGGCCACCATCAGGAAGTACAACCTTGCTGTGGGGCAGTATCAGAAGAACATTGCCTTCAGAGTTGAGTCGAAGATTGGACTGGTTGTGGAGATTGCAGCGGTAGCATGAAGACCGTAGTTTCTGACAACCTCAACGTTGCCCTGAAAAGGAATCCTCATCTGAAGAAATATCTGGATAATTTTAAGAAGAGATACGGGGCTCTGCCCATCTTCACACCCCAGCTAAGCAGGGACATGAAGGCTTTGCCGAGGCCGAACATAATCTATCCTGTCGGCGACCCAATATTCATCCACATTTTCACGGACAGGGAAGGAAACAAGCACTACATTGCCATCGAGCCGAGAATAGAAAATCAAGAGGAGAAGAAGAAGTATGAAGCAGTGATGGACTCGATGCTTGAACTTGCTCCATTTGAAGACACTCCTGAGACTGAGGAAGAGCTTGAAAAGCTCATTGACAAGCTCTTCGACAAAGTTACGAGCATTGTGCCGAAAAAAGTTCCGCTTGAGAAGAAAAAGTTTGGTAAGTCAATTCCTTTAACCAAGGAGGAGGCTTACAAGCTACGCTATCTCATAAAGAGGGAGGTTATTGGGGTTGGTCCCCTTGAGCCGCTAATCAGAGACTCATACATTGAGGATATCCACGTCATAGGGCCAAAGAACACACACCTCGTGCACAAAATCTTCGACATGATGCCCACAAACATCGACTTTGGCGATGAGCTCTCTCTCGCAGAATACCTCAAGAACATGGGAGAGAGGATTGGAAGGCCAGTAAGCGAAAGAAATCCCGTTGTTGACGGAACACTGCCAGACGGAAGCAGAATAAACATAATCTACTCCACTGACGTCAGCCTTAAGGGTCCTTCCTTTACCATCAGAAAGTTCACCGCAACACCCATTTCAATAACCCAGCTCATCAACTTTGGCACGCTGAGTGCTGAGGTTGCAGCTTACCTCTGGCTATGCCTTGAGTATGGAATGAGCATCTGGGTTAGCGGGGAGACTGCAAGCGGTAAGACAACAACGTTGAACGCCATACTTCCCTTCATAAAGCCCCAGTCCAAGATCTACACTGCCGAGGACACTCCAGAAGTTCAGGTTCCGCATGCGGTCTGGCAGCAGCTCAACACGAGAGAGAGGGGAGAGGTGGGGAGAGTCGACCTCTTTGAATTGCTCAGAGCAGCACTGCGAAGCAGACCCAATTACATCATAGTTGGTGAGATTAGAGGTAAGGAAGGTGCTGTCGCCTTCCAGGCAATGCAGACAGGCCACCCTGTCCTCGCCACCTTCCATGCTGGCAGTGTTAAAAAGCTAATTCAGCGTTTAACTGGAGACCCCATCAATGTCCCCATTACATTCATTGACAACCTGAACGTCGTTCTCATCCAGCAGGCTGTCTACAGAAAAGGCCAGTTCCTCAGAAGGTGTCTTCAGGTTGAGGAGATAGAGGGCTACTTTGAGGAGATTGACGGAGTTGTTACGAGGGCGGTTTTCGAGTGGGATAGTGTTACAGATGAACATATCTTCAGAGGGCTGTATAATTCCTACGTTCTGGAGAACAAAATTGCCCAGACAGCTGGTTTTGAAGATCCAAGGCAGATTTACGAGGAGCTTGAGCTGAGAGCAATGATTCTCAACAGAATGATAGAGGAGAAGATATTCGACTACTACAAGGTTAAGGACATCATCTGGGCTTATTACAAGAAGGGAATTGAGGCTTTACCCTTCAGGTTGTGATGGCTATGCCTTCCTACGTGGTTAGGGAAAGATACAGAATCATTTCCCTCGTGTCGGTAGTTGTTACTGCCGTTGCCATTGCTTTAATCATGCTAACCATTCAAACTCTGTTCGAAATTTTGGGTTTGTTCTCATTCATAATTCTCGCATTTCCCGTAATATTTCTTGCTGTTGTTCTGCTCTTCCCGAAAATAAAGCAGGGAAGGATGGTCAATGAGATAGAGAACAACATCCACTTCTACATCACTCATCTCGGCGCTCTCGCAACCTCTGAGGTCGAGAGAAAGGACATGATGGAGATAGTTTCAAAGAGAGCAGAATACGGGGCACTTGCAGAAGAGACGAGGAGAATTTTCCTTTTAATGACAAAGTGGGGCAAAAATCTTGCCCAAGCCTGTAAATTCATTGCCAAGAGAACCCCAAGCAAGATATTCTCCGACTTCCTTGATAGAATGGCCCACGAGCTCGACAGCGGTGAGGATTTGAAGGAGTTCATAAAGAGGGAGCAGGACGTCGTCATGAGCGCCTACACAACTCTTTACCAGAGCAAGCTCTACAGCATTGACATCTTCAAGGAAATTTACGTTTCGCTCATCATCTCTCTCAGCTTCTTCGCAGCCTTTGGCATCATCGTCCCGTTCCTGACAGGAATGTCGGTAACGATGATTCTGTCGACCATTTTCCTGATGTTCATCGTCATAGACCTTGGCATCGTAACCTACCTGAAAGCAATCGCCCCCGTCGACCCCATCTGGCAGCAGTCTGGAGAGAAGACGGAAGTGGATAAGAGGATAATCAGGTGGCTGGCCATCTCGGCCTCAATTTCTGCTGCAGCCATTGTGGGACTCTATGCGGCATTAGTATTCTTCAACATCGAGCTTCCGCTTCAGTTTGTTATCTGCATCGCAGCAACTCCCCTCATAATTCCGGGATTTATTTCAAGAAAGGAGGAGAAGCTGATTATTGACAGAGACAGAAACGCTCCATCTTTCCTAATGAGCCTTGGTGCTTCAGCCTCAGCGAGAGGAGGAAACATTCTGCAGTCCCTGAAATACCTGACCGCCCACGACTTTGGGATTCTGACTGAAAACGTTAAGGCCCTCTACAAGAGGCTGAACACGAGAATAAACAAGATGAGAGCATGGGAAAAATTTGCCATCGAGACTGGAAGCAATCTTGTTTACAGGTTTATCGGGATGTTTGTTGAGGCAATAAACCTCGGAAGCGACCCGAAAGATGTTGCGGAAATAATATCCAAGAATTTCATTGTTTTGAACAACCTGAGATTGAGAAGGGCACAAACTGCCAGCAGCTTTGTCGGAATTGCCTACGGTGTTACGGTTGGGGTTGCCTTCTCCCTCTACATCTCCTTCGGCGTTGTGCGTGTTATGAACAACCTCTATGCTTCATTTGAGCAGACTGCTCTGCAAAATATTGGTTCAATACTTCACACAGTCTCCCTTGAGAGTCTTGAGGTTGTGAAAATACTTATATTTGCTGTACTCACAATACATTCATTAATATCAAGTTTCGCTATCAAAATAGCTGACGGAGGGAGGTGGACCACAGGCCTCATTCATTTCGTGGGGATGCTGTGGGCCTCCGCAGCAACAGGATACGTGAGTGAGCTGGCCATGAAATCACTGCTGAACATAGAGGGATTCGGCTTAGAAGGCTATGGGGGCGTTGGAGGATTTGGCAGCTTAGGGGGTGGAATGATATGAATGAATTCCTACTTGAGATTATGAGGATTGTTAATGAACTGTGGGAGTTTGATGATTTTAAAAAAGTTATTGAGTTTTTCTGTGATGAAATCGGAAGCTTGGACGTTTGCAATGCAGTCATCATTTCAGATTCATCTGGAGAATACTACAAAATGAAAGAAAACGTTTTTTCCTGCAAGTTTTTGGAATATACTCCGAAAAACTTTAAGGTTGTCAGGAAAAAAGAGTGTGGGGAATGTGATGCTGAACATTCGGCCCTTATAATGCTTCCTTACAGAAATGGCACTGTTTACATTTACGCAAGGTATGACAATGATGAGGTGATTTATGGCCTGTCTTTTGCTGCACATCAGCTCTCTCAGATTGTTTCAAACCTCTGCCTGCAGAACACTCTCCAGAATATGATTAAAAGGCTTGAAATGAATCTTGAACACTTTCAGTTTCTGTCTGACAGGCTGAGAAACCCTCTTGCAGTAATTATGGGTGCTGCCGAGCTCAAAGATGAGCTTCCAGAAAACAAAGTTTTCAACATGATATGCGAGAGTGCAGAGAAAATATCGAGAGTTCTTGAGGAGCTGAGCAAATCAGAGGTTTCAACAATAAATCTTAAGGAGAAGTTTTTCAGCGAAAACTGCCAGGGAAGAGTTGATAAAGTGGAAATTCCCAAAAGGAAATTTAATGGGAAACCAAAGGAATACAAAAACGAGCGGATAAAGGGGTATCACGGGACAAATTCTGATTTAAAAAATTCGGAGTTAAAAGATTTCCAGCCTCAAAAGTTCTTCAGCTTCATTTCAAGGATACCCAGCGACCTTTCAAAGGGCTCAGTGAGGCTGGAAGAGCTCCCGAAGAACCTCGGAGGAAGAATTCTGGTGACGAAGTGGCTTGAGTACCTGATGGGCAAAGTTGGTAGCAGATTGGAGGAAGTGCTTGACTACTACGTGAGCATTGGGTGGATAAGTAATAGGGTGAAGAGAGAACTCCTCGATTATGCTTACGGCATGTTTGTTAGAAAAATCGAAAACGGGGAGATGAGTCCGAGGGACCATACGGTGTCGATGATGTTCATTGAAATGCTGAAAAAGGAACTGAAAAAAGGTTAATATTTCTCCCCACTACTTTTATGCATGAAAATCACGTGGTTTGGGCATGCGGCTTTTCTGCTGGAGGGTAGCATGAAGGTCTTGATTGACCCATTTCTGACAGGAAACCCCAATGCTCCGGTGAAGCCTGAAGAGCTTAAAGTGGACTACATTCTCGTCACCCACGGCCACGGAGACCATCTTGGGGATGCTGTTGAAATTGCAAAGAGGAGCGATGCTCCAGTGGTTTGTATTCACGAACTTTCGAGGATTCTATCGAGATATGATGTCGAGACAATGGGGATGAACATAGGAGGAACTTTGAGAACGGGAAGTATTGCTGTAACCATGGTTCCAGCATGGCATTCAGCAGATGTGGAGGATGAAAAGGGAAACATAGTAAGCGCCGGACTGCCGGTAGGCTTTGTCGTTTCCATGGACGGAGTGAAGGTCTATCACAC
>DAINRD010000029.1:0-813 GCA_036742095.1 Archaeoglobus sp.
TTTCTCGATTAATGGGTCTCAATGGAGACGTGCTCCTCCTCTCCTACGAAGGTGAGGTTTTTCATGAGGGAGACCCTGAACTTGGAAGAAGGGTTTGGGAGAATAGGTTCAACCTTTTCAAAGCTGCGAGAGAGACTGAAGTTTTAGTTACTGAAGCTATATTGCCCTACCAGAGCTCAGCGGAGTTTTACGAGAAGATGAAAGACATTCCAATGGAGGCTGTTTTTACAAAGGACGGTGTGGTTTTTCTCGGCCTGATTCCAGTTAAAGGTTACTACTCCTCAGCATTGAGGGCAGTTAAATTTGTTAAAGTTGCGGAAAAGTTTGGGGGAAGAAGTTATGCAACTGGACTCCTCTTCCCCCACAAGGGATTGGCGGATGCTGCAGCAGTTGATTACAAACGAAAAGTTGACCCGGAAAACCTGCTGAATCCCGGAAAGGCTCTGCAGGCCAATCCTATTTCGAGAATTATAAGAGCTGCGGAGATGATACTATGAAAGACATAAATTTCAGAGAGGTGGCAGAAAAATGCACCAGATGTGGGTACTGCAGCGTCTGCCCGACCTACAGAATTGACGGATGGGAAAGCGTATCGCCGAGAGGTAAGTTGCAGATCGCATTGGAGTATTTAAATGAAAACTATAAAATAGATTCGAGAATTGTTAAAGACATTTTCAAGTGCTCTGTTTGCGGTCTCTGTCAGGAAATCTGCCCGGTTGAGCTTCCGCTACTTGATTTCTGGGAAGAGTTCAGGCACATGATGAATAAAAACAAACTCGCCCCCCTGTCAGTTCACAGAAAGCTCAGAGACTG
>DAINRD010000029.1:1053-8586 GCA_036742095.1 Archaeoglobus sp.
TTTTGAACAAAGTTGGAATTGAATTCACAATTGCTGGAAGGGATGAATACTGCTGCGGTTCTCCTTTTCTCAGAACTGGTCAGAGAGACGTAACTGAGAAGCTCTTTGAGAAGAACTTCAGATACTGGCAGAGGGCAGGGATTGAGAGGATAATAACCTCCTGTCCTGGATGCTACAGAACACTCTCTCTGGATTATCCGAAAATGGCTGAAGCAAAGGGATACGAGTTCGACATTGAGGTTATCCACACAGTGTCGATACTTGACCAGACGGGAGATTTTGAGAAAATCGATTTAAAAGCGACTTATCACGATCCCTGCCACCTCGGAAGACACATGGGAATGTACGAGGAGCCGAGAAACGTGATAAGGAAAATTGGGATCAGCTTTGTTGAGATGGAGAGGAACAGAGAAAATGCACTTTGCTGCGGGGCTGGAGGAGGGCTTAGGAGTCAGTTTCCTGAAATCTCCTTCGAAATAGGGAGGCAGAGGATTCTCGAAGCTATGGAGACAGGAGCTGAGTATCTGATTACCTGCTGTCCTTTCTGTGAATACCATCTGTCCAAATCAGCAGAAAAGCTTGGCAATAAAATCAAAGTCGTTGACTTAGTCGAAATAGCAGAAAGGCTAATCTCTCCCTGATAGAAACTCTTTTTCCGTCATAGCTGGCATGAAAGAGCGACTCCAGAAGGTTAAATTCGTCTGGAAGGTAGTTAATGGCCAGTCCAACAGCTCTGGCTGAGTGGGCGTCACTGCCCGCAATTTCCGGTTTGGAAAATTTTCTTGCATACCTTGAAGCGAGAAAGTTGAAGTAGTTCTTTGCGTTGAACACCTCAACCCCGTCAACCACCTGAAAATCCTTGAACCTGACGCTACCTCCTCTGATGAAGTCGAAGGGATGGGCGAGGAAGCAAACTCCTCCAAGCTCTCTTGCAATCCTGCAGCTCTCCTCCATTGACATCCTCGGCTCAATGTCTTTTTCAATGCCGTAAACGAGCAAATGTCCCGATGAAGTGGTAATCTCGCAGCCCGGCAATACCCTCAATGGAAGATGCTCTTCCTTCACCACATCAGCAGCCTCAAGGGAGCCTTGAACGGTGTCATGGTCTGTGATTGCAATAACGCTGAGCTTTTTCTCCACGGCAGCCTCAAGAATCTTCCTGACGCTATCCCTTCCATCGCTCAGTGATGAGTGAACGTGAAGCTCCGCTCTCAGCACAAAGGATGTCTTCGTCAGGTTTTTTTATTGTTTGCGTTATAATCTCTATGGAAGTCATTCCAATAGCCTACGACTCCATGGGAGTCAGGAGCATGGCAACTCTCGTTAAGACTGCTGACGTTTCAATCCTCATTGACCCGGGCGTCAGCCTGGCCCCAAAGCGCTACCGCTTACCACCACACAGAATGGAGATAGAAAGAATGAACCAGAAGTGGGAGGAAATAAAAGGGATGATGAAAGGGGCTGATGTTGCTGTCATAACTCACTACCACTACGACCACCACGACCCCAACGAGGTGGAGATTTTTTCCGGAAAAAAGCTCTTGCTGAAACACCCAACGGAAAAAATCAACAGAAGCCAGAAGGAAAGGGCTGCTTACTTTCTTGAGCAGCTTAAAAAAGTGGATGTGGAGATTGATTACTGTGATGGAAAGAGCTACGAGTTCGGCAACACGATTGTTGAGCTCTCAACTCCAGTTTTTCATGGCGCAGACAGCAGGCTTGGATTTGTTGTTGAGGTTTACGTTGACGATGGAAAGGGCAGTTTCCTATTCTCCTCAGATGTAGAGGGGCCTAACGATGAGGAGCAGCTTGCCTTCATGCTTGAGAACTCTGCTGAAGTCGTTTTCATAGATGGGCCGATGACATACATGCTCGGCTACCGCTTCTCGCAGAAGTCCTTCGAGAGCAGCATTGAGAATTTGAGAAGGCTGATTGCTGAGACAGATATCAAAACCCTCATCCTCGACCACCACCTTACGAGGGACCTGAAATGGAGAGAAAGGATGCAGGAGGTTTTCAGGGCTGGAGAGGAGGCTGGAGTGAAGGTTGAATCCGCAGCAGAGTTTGCAGGAGTGGAAGAGGAACTTCTTGAGGCAAGAAGAGCAGAGCTTTACAAAATGGATAAAGGTAAAAATTAGGAGAAATACTTGCTCAGCTCTTCAATCCCGCCGTAGTGCGGCTTCTCAATGTTGGGAGTGTAGTGACAGTCCCAGCACTCTGGATGGATGCCCACGTAATCGTGGCACTGGTCGCAGAACTCTTCCTTGCTGTCGTGGCAGCTCCAGCAGGTGTTGGTTGAGGCGTGGTATTCCTCCCCAGTGGTGAAGCTGTGGTAAATCCTCCCTCCTTCAGCTCCGTGTCTTATTGCCTGAATTCTCCACTGCTGAAGCAGGAGCATGTGGTTGGCGGCCATCCAGTCCTCGTCCTCAACACACTCTCCAGCAGGCTCCTTCAGCTCAGGAACGTGGCCAAGGGTCCCTGCCATCGCGTTGTACCAGTAGGGCGTGAAGAAGCCGATGAGGAAGACCAAAATCAGCGGGATAACATACTGCTTGTGGTACATTTCACTCACCCTCCTCTTGTCTTAAAGGCCCCCCTCTCAGGTCGAACTGCCTGTCTTCTGGTTTCTCTCCGAAAGCTGTCAGAACTAAGGCGTTGCCGACCATTTCCATCGGTCCCCCCACTTCAATGGGAATCTTCCAGTACTCAAGCGCGTGCGGGAACTGGGCTTTGTCGATAGCACATGGTGTGAGCAGGATGTTCACCCCGTATTTCCTGTAGACATGCCTGACGGCCATCATCCTCGGCATAACTCCACGCATTCTCAGGTCCATGAGCTCTTCAGCGAGCATACCTCCACCAGCACCGCAGCAGTAGGTTTTGTCCCTAATTGTGTGCTCGGGCATGTCGTAGAAATTGTTCATCACGTTCCTCAGCACGTATCTCGGTTCCTCAATTAGCCCCATTCCTCTTGCAATGTTGCAGGGGTCGTGGTAGGTTGCAATCCACTTGTCGTTTCTGCTCTTGTCCACGACAATCTTCTTGTGCTCTATCAGCGCGGCAACAAACTCTAAGATGTGAATCCATCCGTGCTCTCCTGAAGCGTAGCTGTCGAATCTCACTCCCCTGAGCCCTTCAGCCAGATTTCCAAGATCAGGGTCTTCCCAGAACCTCTTCCATTCCTCGTTCTTTGGTGGGTGGTTCATGGTGTTGATGAACTGGTGCTTGTCCCTCCACATGTGGCCGCACTCTCCACCGATGATGAAGCTCACCCCAAGCCTTTCGGCCTCCTTATAAATCTTGGAGTTGAGGAGCTGCGCTGCTTCATAGCTGTGGAAGGAGCCGAAATTACCTCCCTCGCTGGCGTAGGTTGACCAAGTAATGGTCAAACCGTACTTCTCCTCAAGCTCGTTGAAGAGCAGAAGGTAACCGAGCATCACATACCAGTGAGGCGTGGCGAAGTAGTCTGCTGATGGGGCAACGAATAACACATCAGCCCCCTTCTTGTTTATGTAGGTGCGGAGGTCAAAGCCTGTGTAGTCCTTAAGCTCCTCAAGTCCCTGCTGTATAGCACCAAACTGACCTCCCGGCAGCAGACCGAGGTGGTTACCCGTTCTGGATGATGCTTCGATAGATATGGTCATGAACCTCTGGTTTATCCCAACTCTGCTCAGCATCCTTCTCAGCCACCAAACGATTTCTGCGGTATCGATGCCGTAGGGGCAGAAGAGGCTGCACCTTCTGCAGAGAGAGCACTGGTAGGCGTAGTAGTAAAGCTCCCTCAATACATCTTCTGTCAGCTCTCTCGCTCCGGCCCACTCTCCAAAGTACTTTCCTGCAGGGGTGAAGTAGCGGCGATAAACTGACCTGATGAGCTCTGCTCTGGCAACGGGCATGTTCTTCGGGTCGCCTGTGCCTATGTAGTAATGACATTTGTCCGCACAGGCTCCACATCTCACACAGATGTCCATGAAAACCTTAAAGGCCCTGTTCTTTTCAAGCGTGTCTTTCATCGCTTCAAGGAAAAGCTCCTTCCAGTTTTCGGGAAGCTTGAGGTCGTGCAAATCCCTCTCAACATCACCAAAGGGCATTTTGAACCATTCTGAATCAACCTGCTTGGGTAATGAGAGGTAGCTGGTTCTCCCTTCTTCAAGTTTCTTAACTGGTTTGAGCATTTCTCTCCAGCTTGGGAATCTCTGCTTTATTTCAATTCTTTCGGGCATTTCCTCCATTTTACCACCTCACAACTCCTCAGGAACAATCTTGAACTCAGCTTCCTCAATCTCCTCAAGCTGGTCGGTGTACATGCTGTAGTAGGTATCCCAGTCGAGCTTCTTCGACTTGAAGGTCATTCCACCAACTGTAATACCCTTTGCCAGCAGCGGAACGTCTGCGGGGTCCCAGGGATTCACGTGCCTCCTTGCCCTGTTGTCGTTGGGCATGTTTCTTGTGGGTGTGAAGAAAACTCCACCAGCGTGCATCAGCTTGCTGAAGGGGAAGTAGGCAAGCAGGAAGCTTGCAAGGGCGAAGTGGACGTAGAATACTGGCTCTATTGTGTTTGCCACCTCCACAGCCTTTCCAATGTTGAACACCATCAGGTTCATGAGCAGTTCCTTCACTGCAAAGAGGTCTGCCTTGACGAAGTACCTCATTATGTTCCCGCTTACTGTGATTGCGAGGAGAAGTATCAGGGCGAAGTGGTCGCTCGGAAGGCTGAGAGTTCTCTCTCTGGAAAGGAAAATTCTTCTGAACCAGAGAAGGAACAGGGCTGCAACAATTGCCAGTCCTGACATATATACCGATGGAATGAAAACTCCCTTGAAGGCCTCAATCTCGCTGAGCATCTCCACAAAGGCTGGAACTGGGTCAAGGAAGAATCTTGAGTGTCTGATGAGGACGAGCAGTAACGAGTAGTGGAACAGAATTCCGAAGAGCCAGAGCCAGCGGGCATCTTTTTGAGAGGTTCTGTCCAGGTAGTAGCGGGTGTTTTTCAGCAGGCTGCGGAAGAAGAATATCTCAAGAAGCATTCTCCCTGCCGTCTCCCACCATGTATAGGGCGAGTCAAAGCGGTCGTAAATCGTTCTCTTTATGAAGGGGAAGGACTTCTGCTGTCCACCAGTAGTGGGGATTTTTAGCGGAACAGCACTGTTGGCCCAGTTGACGATTCTGTAAATCACTCCTATGACGAATATCGCAACGGCAATGTAAGGCACTATTACGCCGAAAATCACTCCAATCATTCTTCCACCACCTCCTCCACTGCCCTTTCGGGAATCAGTGCGAACAGCTTAACTCCAACCACGAAAATCAGGTAGACCATGGCAATCAGCCCTATGACCTGCAGCCACTCGAAGACTGATGGGGTGTAGGAAACAATGTAACCTTCGAGGGTATGCAGTGACTCAAGCTCGTAGCCCGCAAGATACTCCTCAGGGAACACCTGGCCGGGAACGATTAGGTAGAAACGCTCTGCAAAGACCAGCGCTGCGTGCAGGATACCTGCAAGGCTTACCCACCTGAGGTCGTAGCCAGTTTTTGGATTCAGGATGATTATTACTGGAATCACAATTCCAAAAACCACGAGCAGCCAGAAGCTCCAGAAGACACCAGTTGTGGGGTTGAGGAATACAAAGTTGACCGCTTCGTGCAAGCCGGGAATGTATCCTTTTTCCAGTCCCTCAACAGCAAGCATGTAGCCCAGAATCATCATCAGGCCGGCGAAAATCAAGGAAAGCCCCCTTATGAGGTTGGGGTCAAGTTCTCTTCTGGTGAAGCGGAAGGTGAAGTAGAGGTTCGCCAGCAGCAACCCCAGTCCAGAGGTTATTGCACAGACGATGAACATTGGTGGAGTCAAAGCTGAGTGGTAAAGCTCCTTGGCGTACACAAAGCTGTAGATGGCTCCAGTACCGCTGTGGACAAGAACTGCCCAGAAAACTGCCAAACCAGCCATGAACCTTGTCGCTCTCTCCATTTCCTCAAACTGCACAAGCAGGTAAATGGAACAGATGACAAAGTAGCTCGAATACAGGAAGGCGTTCCATGAGAATATCGACGTCGGATTGAAGTACCTGACAGCGTTCATGAAGTGGTAGAGCTTTCCGATATCGAGAGCGATGCTGAGAATTGCTGCGATAATCCACGCAGCAGCCATGTAAGCGGCAATTCTGCTGAAAACCTTGTACTTCTTTATGTTGAACACTCCTGCCAAAGCTGATACGATGAGTGAACCTGCACTGAGACCGATGAAGTAGGGGATTCCAGCGTTGACGATTCCCCAAGGCACCCTGTTGCTCAGTCCGTTCAGTCCCCCGACGTGGTGTTCAAGCACATAGGCGTAAAATCCTGCTGCGGTGACAATAGCCAAAATTACAACCAGAGCGATGTACTGCAGTGAATCGCCTTCAATCTTCTTAAACTCAACTGCCATTTACTCACCTCCCAGTTTGGTGTAGAAAACGTGCGGGTCTGTACCGAGATTAGCTCTCATCTGCACCACTATGTTTTCCCTCAGAATCTTGGAAATCTCGCTGCTCGGGTCTTTAACGTTCCCGAAAACCAGCGCCCCCTTTCCGTACTTGTGACAGGCTTCAACGCATGCTGGAATGGGTTCCTCACCCTTCTTCACCGCCTCGTCAACCCTGTGTACGCAGAAGGTACATTTCTCCACCACACCTTCCGTCCTCATCTGAACGTTTGGGTTTACCTCCTTCAGCCCCTCTCTTGGATCAATGAAGTTGAAACATCTCGCCCCGTAGGGACAGGCAATCATGCAGTACCTGCAGCCAATGCAGCGGTGCATGTCAATTTCAACAATACCATCAGGTCTCTTGAAGCTCGCATTTGTAAGACAGACCTGAACGCATGGAGGATGTTCGCAGTGATTGCAGAGAAGAGGGACGTAGAATTCCTTTGCGTTTACCGGTTTGTTTAACCTTAGTTTCGCTATCCTCATCCACTGCGGATCGTATCTTTTCTCCTCAAACTCTGGAACGTTGTTTTCTTTGTCGCATGCAACAACGCAGGGAGGTTTCACCTCCTCGTTGCCTGTCTTGGCAATTAGTTCCTCCATGCATTCAGTGCATTTTCCCACATCAACAGCCATTCCCCAGCGCCTCTTTGCACTGACTTCCTGAGGTGATTCGACGAACTGGGTTTTAGCTGAAATTTGCGGTGTTAAAATAGCTCCTGCGGCAGTCGCTCCAGTTAGTATCAGGAACTTTCTTCTCGACATCATGTTTATTCCTCCGAATGCAGCTTTTCTGTTAACTCTAAATTTTCTTGGAGGAGTAGATTGAGCTTATATTAACCTTTTGTTTTTTTCTTAACTGCCAAACGCAATTTGGACTTCGGTGAGCCAAAAAATACTGAAAAATAATGCTATATGATCTATCTCATAATGATGGTAATTGTAATATTTTGGTTTATGTATAGGGAGAAATTTTAAATATCATAAGAGAGATAGTAAATTTGGTGATTGAGATGGAATCCAGGCCCATAATTGAAATTAGGGATGTGCTGATACTTTCAATAGGA
>DAINRD010000029.1:8596-10953 GCA_036742095.1 Archaeoglobus sp.
TCTGAAACCAAAGTAGAACCACTTATTTGGCTTGATCGTCTTTTGCGCCCTCTTCTGCTCTCTGTTATCACTGATTTTTGGGGAAAACCAAAACTCAATAAGAAAAAAAGAAAATTAACCCTTAATCGCCCTGAGCTTCTCTATAAGCTCAGGTACAACCTCAAAGAGGTCTGCTACAGCACCATAGTGGGCTACGCCGAATATTGGCGCTTCGGGGTCTTTGTTGATCGCAACAATCAGTTCGCTGTCCTTCATACCCATAACGTGCTGGAATGCACCGCTGATACCCAGAGCAAGGTAGAGCTTTGGCTTCACGACCTTACCTGAAATACCGACCTGTCTGTCCTTTGGCAACCAGCCGTTGTCGATAACCGGTCTGCTTCCCGCCACCACGCCACCGAGAAGCTCAGCGAGCTCCTCTGCCAGCTCGATGTTTGAAGCGTCTTCAATACCTCTGCCCACTGAAACTATGATGTCTGCCTGAGAGATGTCGACCTCACCGACTTCAGGCTCGACGTACTGGATAAACTTCCTTCTGGACTCCTTGCTTGGTTTTATCCCCGCATCAACGACTTCCCCGCCAACTTCTGCTCCCTCTTTGAAGACACCCTGTCTGATTGTGAGAACTGCAGGGGTTGTTTTCAGCTTTAAATCGACCATCAGCTTGCCCTGCATCAGGTACCTTGAGACCTTTATCCCATCGCTGACGTCAACTCCAACAACGTCAGTTGCTATTGGAGCGTTGAGCTTTGCAGCAAGATATGGAGCAAACTCAGAACCCTGAGCAGTGTTTCCAACAAGAATCAGGTCGGGTTTCTCTCTCTCGGCGAGCTGGATGAGGACGTCAACATAGAGGTCAGGGGTGTAGTTCTCAAGGGCAGCATCCTCAATCTTCCAGACCTTGTTGGCGTACTTTGCAAGCTCCTCAGCATACTTGCCCACGTCCTTACCAATGACCACGGCCTCCGCTGTACCGTCTCCTTTGATCTGGTTGGCAAGGTTGAGCAGCTCGATGCTCAGCGGGTTAAGCTCATCAAATCTGTATTCGGCAACGCAGAATACCTTCATTATATCAACCCCCTATCTTTGAATATTTCAATAAGCTTCTGAGCTATCTGTGAGGCGTCTCCCTCAATCATCTCTGCCTTCTTTACTGGTGGCAGGTACATCTTTTCAATTTCGAGGGTTGAGATGCTCGGTGAAACGCTCACTTCTTTAATCTCCTTGGACTTTGCTTTCTTGATACCCATGATGGAGACGTATCTTGGCTCGTTTATACCACTCTGAATCGTAAGAACGCATGGTGTTGGGACTTCCACCTCCTCCAGGAATCCACCCTCGAGCTCCCTTCTTGCAGTGACCTTACCGTCCTCTATTTTAAGCTCAGTGACCGCAGTGGCAATGGGGAGGTCGAGCATTGCAGCAAGCAAAACGCCAACCTGTGCATTGTTCAAATCCTGGCTCATCAGTCCTGCGAAAATCATGTCGAACTGCTCGTCCTTGATGGCCTCTTTGATAACTTCTGCGGTCTGATATGCGTCAAAGGTTGTATTCACGGGAATTTTTATTGCCCTGTCAGCACCCATTGCCAGGCATTTTCTCAGCGTATCGTCGCATTTGGTTCCAACACCAACTACAACGACCTCTCCACCCCTCTCCTCTTTGATTCTGATTGCCTCCTCAACTGCATACCTGTCCCAGTCGTTGATGTCATATACGAGTCCGCTTTCGCTTACACTCTTCCCGTTGCTGGCAACGCTAATTTCAGATTCTGGGTCAGGGGCGTGCTTTGCAAGCACGATTATTTTCACTCAACCACCTCCGTGCCATGATGAGCAAGTCTGAATAAAAAATTTCCTATTTTTAAAAATTTGAAAGGTGAATTTTTACTTTCCTTTGAATTCTGGCTTCCTCCTCTGGAAGAATGCTGAAACTCCTTCAATGACATCTTTCGTTGAAGTGGCAACGGCGAACATTCCTGCCTCGATGTACTGCCCGATTTCTGGAGGCAGCTCAGCACCGAAGTTGATGGCGAACTTTGCAGCCCTCAGGCTGATTGGTGGCCCAGCAGCAAGTTCCTTGGCGAGAGCCATAACTTCTTCCTCGAATTTCTCTGCATCCACGGCCTTGTTGACGAGTCCGATTCTCTCGGCCTCATCAGCGTCAATTCTCCTGCCAAGCATTATCATTTCCTTGGCCTTTGTAAGTCCAACCAGCTTTGGAAGCCTCTGAGTTCCACCCCAGCCTGGGATGAGGGCGAGGCTGATTTCTGTAAGCCCGATTTTGGCACCTCTCTTCATTATTCTGAAATCACAGGCCAAGGCAAGCTCGCACCCTCCACCAAAGGCGTATCCGTT
>DAINRD010000030.1:0-5413 GCA_036742095.1 Archaeoglobus sp.
AAGTATTGTGATTATGATTAGTAGAAAATTTATGGCGAAGTAAATAGTAAGTTTCCTGCCTATCTGATGAAGAAAAACTGTCTATGACTTCCAGTTCTTGAAAGTCTGGTCTCTCCTTATCCCCCTCCTTGTGAACAAATAGCACAATTCCACCGTTTTTAAGCTTTGGAAAAAATTTTCGCATTGCACGAAAGGATGAAGAGAAGGGCAAAGTGAGGTCGTGTAGGATTACGTCAAGCTCTGGTAAAAGGGACACGTCGAAAGTGAAGGCGTCGGCGATGAAAACCTTAACGTTTTGCCTCCGTCTTTCAATTTCTCTGAGCTGTTCCTCAAACTCCCTGCTGAATTCAATGCCATAAACCTCCTTTGCCCTTTCACTGGCGTAGAGTAGAAAACCCCCAGCAGAGCTTCCAAGATCCAAAACCACCTCATTTCCTGAAAAAAGGTTGAAGCGCTCGTCAATTTCTTTCAGCTTCCAGTACCCTCTGGGTCTTTCTGGCTGCAAAACGTCAATTTTGGCATCGATGTCAACAAAAGCTGAGGGTTTAGTTACCCTGTTCCCGTTAACAAGTACAAATCCCCTTCTGATGGCTTCCTTAGCCCTGCTCCTTGAAGTGAAAAAGCCCCTCCTGACCAGTAAAACGTCAAGTCTCATAGAATTTCTGCAACCAGCTCGGCAACCTCCTTCGGGGTTTTTCCAACTCTCGCCCCCGCAGCTTCAAGAGCTTTAATCTTCGACTCCGCCGTTCCAACTCCACCCTCGATTATTGCTCCCGCATGGCCCATTCTCTTTCCGGGCGGGGCGGTTAGACCTGCGATGTAGCCAACCACAGGCTTAGACATTTCCCTGATGAACTCCGCTGCAACCTCCTCGTCTCTGCCCCCAATCTCGCCCACGAGCACAACGGCCTTGGTTTCATCATCCTCCTCGAAAAGTCTTAACACTTCAACGAAGTCTGTGCCTATTATCCTGTCCCCTCCTATCCCCACAACCGTTGATTGACCGATTCCAAGCTTTGTGAGATTGTAGGCAATCTGGTAGGTTAAAGTCCCGCTTCTCGAAACAATTCCTACATTTCCCGGTTTGAAGATTTGAGCTGGCATTATGCCGAGGTGTGTTTTGCCGGGACTTATGATTCCGGGGCAGTTGGGGCCGATAAGTGTCGCATTAGCCTCTCTCACCCTCCAGTACATCTTGAGTTCGTCGTGAACAGGAATGCCTTCAGTTATGCACACTATTACTTCAATACCGGCATCTGCAGCCTCCATCACGGCATCTGCAGCGAAGGGGGCAGGAACGAAAATTACTGAGGCGTTTGCGTCAGTCTCCCTCACTGCCTCCTTAACAGAATCGTAGACGGGCACCCCAAGAACCTCTGTTCCTCCTTTGCCCGGCGTGACACCCGCAACGATCTTAGTTCCGTAGTTGAGCATCCTTTCCGCATGAAATCTCCCCTGATAGCCCGTTATTCCCTGCACCAGAACCCTTGTCTTCTCATCAACAATTATCGCCATCCTCACACCTCCCCAGCAAGCTTTACGGCCTTCTCCGCCCCTTCCTCCATCGTCTCGACAATGTGGAAGTTCGACTTATCCTTTGCAAACTCCTCCATGATTTTCCTTCCCTCCTCCTCGTTTGTGCCCGCAAGCCTAACAACCACTGGGGTTGACACCTCTGCCAATGCCTCCACGAGCCCCCTCGCAACGTCATCGCACCTCGTTATTCCGCCGAAGATGTTGATGAAGACAACCTTAACATTCCTGTCGCTGAGAATGAGGTTCATGGCCTCCCTCACCACCTCAGCAGAGGCTCCACCGCCTATGTCCAGAAAATTGGCCGGTTTCCCTCCTTTAAGGTAGATGAGGTCCATGGTTGACATTGCCATTCCCGCCCCGTTGGCAAGAACTCCGACATTTCCGTCGAGCTTGACGTAATTCAGCCCCTTCTCCATCGCAATCCTCTCCATCTGGTCAGCCTCGGTATAGTCCCTGAGTCCCTCTAAATCTTTGTGCCTGAAAAGAGCGCTGTCGTCAACGTTAAGCCTCGCATCCGCCGCAACCAATCCACCAGGCGTGACAACGAGAGGGTTGATTTCGACAAGCTCCGCCTCGTAGTGAACCATTATGCGGTAGAGGGTTTTGAGGATTGAAGTGACATCCCTCCAGTAATCCTTTGGCATTTCGGAGTTCAGCAAAAGCTCCCTTATCTGGTAATCCCAGAGACCCCACTTAGGGTTGATGGTGACTTTGGCTACCTTCTCAGGATGCTTAACGGCAATTTCCTCGATGTCCATACCACCCAAAGAGCTCAGAATTGCCGCAATTCCTTTATTTGCTCTGTCAACGGTTAGCCCGGCATACATTTCTCGCTGAATTTCAATCATCTCCTCCACGTAGATTTTCTCAACGATGTGCCCCTTCAAAATGGAGCCGAACATCTCTTTTGCCTTTTCAACCGCCTCCTCAACGCTGTAAGCCTTCTTAATCCCTCCAGCCTTACCCCTCCCCCCGACAAGAACCTGCGACTTCAGAACGACCTTTCCACCAAGCTCCTCTGCAATTATCCCGACCTCATCAATGCTCGTTGCAAGTTTGCCTCTTGGTATCTTAATGCCGTGCTTTGAGAAAATCTGCTTCGCCTGGTACTCGTGAAGCCTCATGGAATTAGTTGTTATGGGGTAAATTAAATTTAGGGTTTAATGGTTAAGGTTGTTTACTTCTGGCAGTTGTTTGAGGAAATGCATCTTAATTCCAACACCACGGAAAAGAATTTTTAAAGTGAAAAAAACAAAGGCTATGTTCGAAAACCCCGGCGACGCTGCCGTTGCAGGTTGCCTTTCACTGCTGCTTGAGGTTTCTGGAAATCCGAAGGCGGGTAATGTTGACAGGGAGCACGACTTTAATGACCTGAAATACGAGCACTTCCTCGCCTCTGCTGCGGGAGCATTTCCGGCTTTTCTGGAGGTGGCTGAGAAAAGGAGAATTGGGGAAGGTGTGCTGAGGGCTGTGAAGGAAAGCATGAGGTGGCACAGTGCTGAGAACGTTCACTTCGGCGCCTTTCTTCTCCTCGTTCCCCTCATTGCCTCTTGGGACGCTGGGGGAATGGATGATATCGCTTTTAAGGCTGTTGAGAGGATGAAAGAAACGGATTACAATGACAGCCTTAGAGTCCTTGAGGCTTTCAGGCTTTGCAGTGTAAGGGTGGTTGAGGCAGAGGAATTGAACCTAAGAAATGAGAAAACCGAGGTTGAGATAAAGAAAAAGAAAATCAATCTTTACGACTGGATGAAAATGGCTCCCGAAGAGAACCTGATCGCCAGGGAACTGGTAGAGGGTTACAGAATAAGCCTTTATGGAGCCAATTTCATCCTCAACTCTGACGCTGAACCAAACTCCACCATAATCTCCCTCTACCACAATCTACTCTCCAGATATCCCGACCCTCTGATTATGGCAAAGAAAGGAAGGGATTACGCCTACAAAGTTATGGAGTGGGCTGAGAAAGCCAGAACTGAGGATGAAATAAGAAGGCTCGATGAAAGGTTGCTCGAAGAGGGGGCAAACCCCGGCACAATAGCAGATTTAACCGCCTCTTCAATCTTCCTTGCCCTGTCGGAGGGGTGGAGGGTATGAAGCTTGCTGATTTCGGCTTCACTGAAGGGATTAACGAAATCATAGCCATCACTGAAAATGAGGATGGTAGCTGGAATGCAGCACCCATTGGCATCATCGTTGAAAATCCAAACTCCTTAACAGCAAAAGCAAGACTTTACCTTAACAGGACGAGGGCAACACCATTACGTCTCACTCAGCCCCCCAATTCTGAAAGGGGCCATGGCCTGGTGCGAGTTCAAATCTGATATGAGGGGCGGTACCGCCTTACTTACCTTACTTAGGGGGGAAGTAATCAATGCCAGAGTTAGGGCGGTGAACAGGGGTTTTAATGCTGTAATCGAGGCCCTTGTGCACGCAACCAGGTATGTTGCAGTAAAGGACGAGAGAAAAAGACAGGAGCTCCTCCAGAAAATCCACTACTACAGGGAGATAGTAGAAAAGTGCGGCAGTGAGAAGGAGAAGGATGCCTTCAAAATAATTATGGAAAAAATTGGATGATTACATGATTACTCTTCTTTACCCTCTTCACCACCCTCCTTTTTCTTCGGCGGCCACGGGTGAATCTTTATCTTGTGGTCGCAGAGCTTCTGAACGGCCTCAAGCTTTGGCTCCCTGAACTCTGCGTGCTCCTTCTCCCTGATGTAGTCCATTATCTGCTTTGCAACTTCCGTTCTAACCATGACGGTTGAGAAGCCATTGTCGCTCCCCACACTCCCAACGCTGACGTCGCTTTCAACAGCAGCGAAATCCTGACACACTTTGCATCCTGAGGGAATTATATCCTCGAAGTCCTTTACAGGAATTCTCACCTTGCTGCCATCCACCATCTCGACAATGAACTTGCCCTTTTTGATGTCAGTCTTTACAGCATTCCTCAAATCTGCGTTTGCCTTCTCAAGCAAAAACTCGTAAAGCTGGTGGTGGTAGAAGTTTTCAGTGCAGAAAAGGCCTATTGCCAGTTTTACCCTTTCAAACTTCTTGAAGGCTTTCTGCATCTTCCTGACAGCAGAAACCATGCATGGTGTGCCGACAAAGCCTACCGCTTCAGATTTGAGCACAGCCTCCTTCAAAGCTGGAAGAACGTCAGCGTAGCAGTACTTTGTTCCAGTTATTTTTCTATCGTAGAGCTGTTCTGGCGATTTTATAGTCACAATTTTTGTCCTCCAGTTTGAATCTCTGCCAACGAAAATCGCCCTCTCGATCACACCCATTTCAAGGGCTGAGGCTGTAATTTCAGTGACCATTGCTCCATCCTGTCCCACAAACCTCTTGGACCTTGCTGCTGTAACTTCAATGTAGTTCCCGAGTCCGTTAAGGGGAGTGTACTCCCATCTCGGGCAGACCTTGATGCAAGCTCCGCAATCAACACACTCTTTAATCCAGTCTGGAAAGTCAATGGGTGCATCCCCAGCAGTTATCCCCTCAACAGGGCAGATGGATGCACATGCGGCGCAATGGCAGCAGTAGCCAGTGTCAATTACCTCTGCCTTTAGATTTCCGAAGTACTTTTTCTTGTGCTTCTTCTCAGGCAAAGCGAACTGCCATTCCCTCGCAATCATTCTCCCACCTCTTCCAGAGTCAGAATCTGCATTGGACACTGTCTCACGCAAAGTCCGCAGCCTGTGCAGAGATTTGTGTCTACTTCAAGCACGCATCCCGTCCCAGTAACTTCTTCATCTATCGTTATCTCGCACCTCTCAACTTTAATTGCCTTCTGCGGACACACGTTGGCGCACAACCTGCACCCAATGCAGCTTTCAGGCTCGATGCATGCAGCCTTTCTAACCTTAACCTCGAC
>DAINRD010000030.1:5423-10944 GCA_036742095.1 Archaeoglobus sp.
GCTTTGGTGGAACCTCAAGGGTGTCGAGCTCCTTCTTTCTGACGAGCTTCCAGAGATTTCTATCCACATAATACTCAACCGTTTGCTTATCCTCCCTGACTATCTCAGGAACCTTCGTTATCTGCTTGGCACTCAGTCTCATCTCCTCCATGGATTTGAACGCAACATCGTGAACCTTGCTTGTGTTAAGAGCTCCCGTGGGGCAGCTATCAACACAGAAGTGGCAGAAGATGCACTTTGAGTAGTCTATTCCCGGATAAGCGTTCTCGTAATACTCCATCTGTATGGCATTGGCGGGGCAGATTTGAGCACACCGGAAGCAGCTTATACATTTGTCCTTCTCAAAAACAATAAACCCTCTGAAGCACTCAGGATATTTCCTCCTTTCTCTCGGATACTCAACAGTGATTCTGTCGGGCTTTATGGCCTGCTTTACAGCCTCGCCGATGGCTTCGGCATGCCTCTTGAGGTTTTCAATCGGGTCAGTTTTAACCTTGCTCAGCCTGATCATGACAACCACACTCCTACTGCTCCTCCAACCACCAGCGCTGCAATTGAGAGAGCCAGCATTGACGTCCAGCCTATCCTGAGGGCCTGATCAAGCCTGTATCTGGCGTAGATCGACCTCACAATTACCAGAATCGATATTACCACCACCGTCTTTATGAACATCCAGAGCGGACCGTTCAAATCGCCGAGCAACGGGCAGTAAATCCCGCTCCAACCGCCGAGGAAGAGGATGGTGAAGAGAAGCCCCATGATGTAAAGCTTCTCGTAGGCAAGAACCATCACAAGGCCGAATAGAATGCCTGAATACTCAACGAAGGGTCCGAAGGCTATCTCCTGATCAGCTTCAGGAATCTCGAAGGGCAGTCTTGAGGTTGCCATAAGCATGGCTATGATGTAAACTATGAAAGCTAAGGGATTCAACAACGCTCCGGGAATTGTGGATTGCTTTTCAACAGCAACGTAGGCATCACCGCTGCCGTAAATGAAAATCATCGAAATAACGGCGATGATAAACGGCACCTCGTAGGCGAAGTACATGAACGCTTCCCTTACTGAACCAATGTAGGCGAATCTGCTGTTGGAAGCCCACCCTATGGCAACTATCGTGATGGGGATTAGGGCGATGAAGGTTACAATTAGCTGGATGGCGTAGGGTGTGTAAATGCCCACAGCACTTCCTGCAGGGATGAAAATTATCGGCAGCAGCACTGGGATGAAGGCGAGAATTGGAAGCTGCACGTAATAGGGCTTATGAGCCTCCCTGTGAACTATTGCCTCCTGGAAGAAATACCTTATACCATCTGCCAGAGCCTGAATTGCTCCCCTTATGGGCCTCGCAACTTCAAGCGGCCCAACTCTCCACTGGATTCTTGCTGTGAGCTTTCTCTCGTACCAAACGATGTAGAGCAGATAAAGGGTAAGAACTGCAAGGCCAGGCATAATTATTACGGCAAAGAAGGGTTTCCACAGTATAAGGGCTACAAGAATGTTGATTAGCGGTATTTTCATCAGGTAATCCACAATCGGTGCAATCAGCGGAATGTCCATCATGTTAGAGCTGAAAGTTTCGTAAAGGTAGCTCAGTATCTGCTCAATCATACAACCACCTCACCTATCAGCTTCGGGCGGGAAGTAGCCGAAGCTTCCGTATATGGCCTGCAAATCTGCCAGCCTTTCACCCTTCAATGACTCCATGAAGCCCCTCAGGTAAAGCCAGCCGGGGGTGACAATTCTAACTCTGTAGGGAACATTGGACTCTCCATCGCTGACAATGCTGTAAATTATCGTCCCTCTCGCCCCCTCGGTAAGGGTGGTGTACTCCCCCGCAGGAAGGACAAGGTTGGCGAGGCTGTCGTAGAAGTTGCCACTTATATCCTTTCCATTTTCAGCAATCTGCTCACTGATAACCCTGCCTTCTGGCATTTCCTTGATGCACTGCCGGATGATGCTCAGACTCTGTCCAACCTCGTTAACTCTGACGAGGAACCTGCTGTACCCGTCTCCAGCATCAGAGACTGGAATGTCCCACGCAAGCTCGTCGTAGGCTTCGTATGGCTCAACTTTCCTCACGTCATACTCAACACCGCTCGCTCTCAGGAAAGGCCCAACGACGCCGTACTTTATGGCCTCCTCCCTGCTCAGCACACCAACATCCTGCAATCTCGCTATGACAGTTGGGTTCTTGATGAAAATCCTCTCAAAGGACTTCAGTCTTCTCTCCATCGCAAGGGTCATGTCGTAAATCCACTTAAGCGTCGCCTCATCAGCATCTCTCCTGACACCGCCCGGAATTATGAAAGATGATGTGAATCTCGCCCCCGTTAACCTGACTAAGGCCTCGCAAATCAGCTCTCTGATGCCAAAGGGGTACATGAAGCCAGTGGTGTGTCCTATAAACACTGCAAGAATCGCAGCGTCGTAGAGGTGAGTTCCCACTCTTCCCAGCTCGGCCAGCAAGGTTCTAAGGTACTTTGCCCTCTCGGGAACTTCAATGTCCAAGGCCTCTTCAATGGCCCTGACATAACCAAGATTAAAGTTTGGAGCGTCCATTATGGCTGGTCTTTCAACAAGCGGGATGTTTTGAATGTAAAGCCTGTTTTCCGCCAGCTTCTCCATCGACCTGTGGACGTAACCGGGGTCAGGAATAACCTCCTGAATGATGTCTCCCTTAACCCTGACAATCAGCCTCATGTGGCCGCTACCAGGGTGCTGGGGGCCAACCAGAACGAGAAAGTCATCGCTTCTGTAAGTGTCCTCCACGTAATCAGGAGGTATTGGAATGAAGAGGGATCTCATCTCTCTTGGAGGTTCAACTGGAACGTCAAGAGTGTACTCCTCCATCATATCACCTCACGTAAACCTCCTTCTCCAGCTCAAAGTCCTTCCTGAGCGGATATTCTGGAGTGTCTGGTGCTAAAAGGAACTTCCTGCCCATCCACGGATTTCCTTCAAACACAACACCAAAGAAGTCGTGCATTTCTCTCTCCATGTAGTCAGCACTGGGAAACATCTTTGCAAGGCTTTTAACTCTCGGATTGCTCCTCGGAATGTCCGCAAAGATGTTGACAAGGACGGGCATCAGCTCTTTAACGCTGTAGCTGGAGAAGTGATACTCGACAATGAACTTGTCCTCATTTGGCACGTCTATTACGTTGACATTCTTCACGTGGTCAAATCCCATCTCCTTCAGCTTCATTGCTGCCTTTGCTATGTAATCACTCTCGACCTTTACCGCAATCCTGTTTCTTCCCGTTATGGTTACAGACTTCACCTCCAATCTTGCCTTCAAATCCTCAGCAAGCTTCTCCCCAAACTCCCAATCAACTTCCTTTGGAGCGTTTACAATAACAGCAGGAGCTTTTGATATTTTCTTGGGCGGTTTTGGAAGAACTCTCGGCTTCTTGCTTAGCTCCATCGGAGTTTCCGGGAAAGTTGCAGAGGTTTTTGCCTCGCCAGTTGTAATCTTAAACTGGAGCTGTCTTATCCCCCTAAGCAGTGCTTCAGGAGTTGGTGGGCAACCAGGAATGAAGAAGTCAACAGGAACAACGTCAGAGGGCTTCACCATGTGGTACCCATTCCAGAAAAGCCCTCCCTGCAACCCGCACGCCCCCATAACGATTACGAACTTTGGATCAGGCATCTGCTCCCATGTAATCCTCAAAACTCTCGCCATTTTTCTTGTGATGGCTCCTTCAACAATTATGAGGTTTGTCTGCCTCGCAATACCGTAGTTAAGAGCTCCAATTCTCTCACCATCGTAACCGCATGCGAAGGCATGGGCCAGTTCAGCACCGCAGCATGCAGTGACAAGATGGACTGGCCAGAGGCTCCATTTGGTGCCCCATTTCTTTATCGGGCCGAGAGGCCCTCCTCTAACAAACTCAATGAATTCATCCACGGGCATCACCTCTGAGCTTGGCGATTTCGAGTGAGTAGTTGTAGGCAACATACAGGGCTGGAAGAATCAGCACGAAGGCGAGCAATGTGAGGACGAACACGTCCAGCGTTGGGGTTCCAGAGAAAAGGAGCAGAAGGACAAGTACTGGTTCAAAGGCCATGAACATGATCATGAAACCTATATACTGCATGGGCAACGTCCATTTCTGCAGTCCAACTGGTGGGTTTCCAGCTTCAAACCTCGAAATTTTAACATCCGTCGGCCTGTATCTCGGGAGAATTTTTGCCAGTACGAGGATTGCAATGTCAGTGATGAGTGCCACGGCGACCACAATCACAACCACCAGTGTGTTTTCAAGCATCGCCATTTTTCACACCCCCTTCATCAGTGAAATCACATCCACAAACCACGTTGGCGGTATCAGCGTTATGAGCATTGCAAGGGAGGCAAAGAGTACCACGGCGTTTGGCAGGTTGAATTTCCAGCCAGTTCCAAGCAATCTTGCCAGCCTGATGTAATAGGGAACGGAGATGGCCGAGTTCAGTACGAGAATAACTGCCAGCCAGATGAACTGGGAGTAAACGAGGGAGTAGATTATGAACAGCTTGCTCCAGAATCCCATGAGCGGTGGAAGGCCTATGAATGAAAAGGTTAGCAGATAAGCAGTAATGGTGGAAGTTCCCTCAGTTTTTATGCTGGCAAAGTATCCCACCTTGCCGAAGGAGTTGACAAGTAGCTGCAAAACACCTCCAGCGATTGCAAAGTAAACGTACTCCCTTCCAGCGGCAATTGCCGCGAAGGTTGCCAGGATATATCCCATGTTGGCAACGGTGGAATATGCAAGAATTCTGCTCGGCTCGTTGGTTGTGAGAGCTCCAATGTTTCCAGCGAACATTGACGCTGCTGCTATCAGACCAACAATAACGAGAAGAATTCCCAATTCAGGCGTCGCAGTTGCAAGGACAATCTTGTAGGCGATTATGAAGGGGACAAACTTGGCCAGTGAGGCTATTATGGAGATTGGGATGGGGTCTGCTGCAGAAAAGACGTCGGGCACCCACTCGTGAAGTGGAGCAATTCCAACCTCCATGCTCAGACCAACAATCAGCATAAGGAAAGCGATGGAGTAAATCAGCGGATTTGTTGTGGAGTAAAGCAGAACTGCCCCAATTATGAACAGCACGGTAGCTATTACCATGAAAGTCACGTACTTGATACCGACGTCCACATTCAACCCCCTGTCACTCACCATCACGAGGAGGTATGTGGGGGCAGACACGACCATGAAGAGAGTAAGCATCATTGCGAGGTCGTCAACGATGAAGACGTAAATCGTTGCTACCGCCATTATCGCCACTAAGGCGTAGTCAACTCCCGCAATTTGATTCTGTCTTATGGCGTAGAGGGAGAAGAGATTCAGCAGAGCCACTGAAATTATTAGCGCAGAGAAGGCAGCGTTACCCATTCCAGCCACTATCAGTACTGCAAGAATGCTGAACGCCAGCGAGATTCTTACATCCCTGTAACTCAGCACAGCACCAAAGGTGAGGATTATAAGGGATGCCAGCAACTCTATCATGCTATCCACCCCGCTGCTACCGCTACTACTACAAT
>DAINRD010000031.1:0-887 GCA_036742095.1 Archaeoglobus sp.
CTATAAGACTTTATTCGGGAGAGAGGAGAAGTATCAGCTCAGCTCTTGCGTTTGCGCTAAGTCTGGCGAAGAACGCGAAAGTCAGAGCAGATGTTCTGGACTGCCAGGTCTTCCCTTATCTTTCGGTTTTTCCCTTCATCAGGAAAAGGAATTTGGTGCTCACGTGGCACGAGTACTGGGGCGATTACTGGAAGGAGTATCTGGGATATGCGGGGTTAATTGGAAGACAAATTGAGAGAATTGTTGCGTCACTTGACAGAAAAATGATTGCGGTTTCTGAAACAACCGCCAGAAACCTCCTGAATTTTGGGGTAAAGGATGTCGAGGTAATCCCCAACGGAATCGACTTTGAATTTATAAGGGAGGTAGAAGCGTCTGAGGAATCGCTTGATGTGGTTTTTGCAGGCAGGCTGATAAGGGAGAAAGGTGCTGATTTGCTTATCAAAGCGATGAGGCTCCTCCCTGATTACAGTTGCCTTATTATAGGCGATGGGCCGGAAAAGGTCAGTCTTATCAATTCAGCTCCAGAAAACGTCAGGTTTGCTGGCTTTATGGATTACAGGTATCTGATAGCGACGCTGAAAAGCGCGAAGGTTTTTGCTATTCCCTCCAGAAGAGAGGGTTTCGGAATTGCAGCCCTCGAAGCCAACGCATGCGGACTTCCAGTTGTTACGGTAGACCACCCAATGAACGCCGTCATAGAAATTGCCAGAGAGACGGGCTTCATAGCTGAGCCAAATCCAGAAGACCTTGCCGAAAAAATTAAAATTGCGATGGAGTCAAGAAAAAAAATGAGGAGAAGATGTGTGGATTACGCCAGAAAATTCGACTGGAGCCTTATAGCGAAAAAGATGGCTGATTTCTATGATAACTGTGGTTCTTCCGAC
>DAINRD010000031.1:897-3163 GCA_036742095.1 Archaeoglobus sp.
ACTAAAAACGAGGAGGAAGCGATTGAAGAAATAGTGAAAAAATGTCTGGAGGTTGGAGTTGAGGAGATAGTCGTTGTAGATGACTCTACAGACCAAACACCGGAAATTGCGGAAAAGCTTGGATGCAGGGTGATAAGAAATATCAAAGGTTACGGCAATGCATATTTGGAGGGTTTAAAGCATGCAAGTGGTGATATCATCGTTCTGATGGATGCAGACGGAACATACGACCCAGCTGAGATACCAAAACTCATTGAACCAATTTTAAGGGATGAAGCGGATGTTGTGATTGGCAGCAGGTTTAAAGGCAGAATAATGCCCGGCGCAATGCCCTGGCACCACAGATATTTGGGGAACCCGCTTCTCACAAAGCTTACTAATTTCCTGTTCGGGACGGGATTCAGCGACGTTCACAGCGGATTTAGGGCAATAAAGAAAATTTCTCTCTCCAAACTCGACCTCAAATGTCCGGGAATGGAGTTTGCAACGGAGTTCGTTCTCAAAACAACGATGGGTGGTTTGAGGTTGCTGGAGGTTCCCGTAACATACCACCCCCGGAAAGGAAACAGTAAGCTGAGGTCGTTCAGAGATGGATGGAGGCATCTCAGGCTGATTCTCGCCACATCTCCAGGCCATGTTTTTTTAATCCCATCCATAGTTCTGACAATATTAGGTGTTGCACTCATAGCCTACGTCCTGAGTTTTGAGCCCATAAGGACACACACTCTGATTCTCGGAACACTTTTAACCCTAATTGGCATCCAGTTGTTCTTTTTCGGCATTTCGGGAAAGCTGTACTCAAGGCAGATAGGCTTCAGGAGGGATGACAGGATAACGTCTTTCTTCAGCAGATATTCAACCATCGAGGGTTTGATGCTCGCTGGGTTGGTGGTTCTCGCACTGGGCATTTATCTTGGTTACAGAATAGTTTCATTTTGGTTTGCTAAAGGATTTGGGTCCTTGAACGAATTTAATAGTGCAATTCTTTCCATGTTGCTCATTTTTTCAGGATTTCAGATAATCTTGAGTTCTCTTTTCCTCAGCATGTTTCTCCTGAACGAAGGCAATGGAGAAAAAGTAATATTGAGGTCATAGTACTGCCTTCATGGACAGAAGGTTATTGATGTTTGCGGTCATAATCTTCGCCCTCGCAATCAGATTCCAGAACTATGGCGAGATTTTTGACTCGAAGGGTTACTACTACACAGGTTACGACTCATATTACCACATGAGACTTGTTGAGGTAATTGTAAAGGAGGGATTCCGCCCGAATTACGACTACTACATAAACTATCCCTTTGGGTTAAATATAAATTGGCCCCCACTCTTCGATTACTTAATCGCCTTACCAGGTATGCTTTTTGGATTTCAGTTCTCAGAGATTTTTGCCATTATCCTTCCAGTTATACTTGGCATTTTATCCGTCGTTCTGATTTACCTTATAGCCCTCCAGATTGTAGAAAACCACACGTTTGCAATAATCTCGGCTTTCATTTATGCTTCAGCGCCAGTGGCAGTATGGAAGAGTGTACTTGGACAGGCCGACCATCATGCTTTGGTCATCTTCCTATTTTTGCTTTCTACCTACTTTTTACTCAAGGAGGGAATCTTAAAGATTTTATCAGGTATTCCAATGCTTCTCATGGCCCTCGCCTGGCTGGGTGCACCGATATACGGAGGCTTGCTGGCGCTGGCGGCGCTTGTCCATTTTGACAGGGAAGCACTGAGAATTGTTGCAGCATCTTACCTCATACCAGTAGTATCCTTCACAGTTCATCCTTTTATAGCTCTTTCATTTCTTTCACTTGCTGCATTTCTTTTTATTGGTAGTTTGGTCAAAGGATACGAGGAGAGATTCCGGAATATCACCGTCTATTACATAGCACTATCACTCACTGCTGTTCTTGTAATCTACTTTCTACCTATCAAATACTTCGAGTTCGTTAAAGGCGGAATCAATTACATTCTGGGAGCCAACGTATATCTTCCAACTATAAGCGAGGCAAGATCTCTGCAGATTACTGAGATCATATCTGCTTCAGGCTATATCTACTTCATATTCGCTCTGATTTCGAGTTTGTTTTTAAGAAACAGATTTATTACCTTTATGTTTATCTTATCCTTCATCCTTGCACTGATGCAGCTCAGATTTGTAGAAATTCTTGCGGTGCCGTCAGCGCTCCTTTCAGCCTATTTGGTTTGCTTAATTCTCGAAAGGCTTGAGTACCCGGTTTTAGAAAAGGCCGATAACGAAGTAGAAGTGAGA
>DAINRD010000031.1:3173-5580 GCA_036742095.1 Archaeoglobus sp.
TTGTTGCAGGGTTTATCATCGTCCTTGCCATTCCTTCTTTTGTGGTGTCAGTAGTCCCTTACGACCTCACCGATGAATGGAAAGAGGCACTTGAATGGATGAAAACGTCAATTAAAGAACAAAATTACCTTAATCCATACGAAAAACCTGATTATTCGATAATGAGCTGGTGGGATTATGGTAACTGGATTCTTTACGTTTCAAAAAAAGCTGTGGTCTGCAACAACTTTCAAGCCGGGGCTGATGATGCCGCAAAGTTTTTCACTGCAAAAAGTGAGGATGTAGCCCTCAAAATTGCAAAGAAAAGGGATGCGAGGTACATCGTTACTGTAGATGAGATCACACTGAAAAATTTAAACGACACGAAGTTCCCGGCAATCATGCGGATTGCTGGTTATAATGTAGACCTGATGACCGATGATGAGCTCAAGGAATTCTTCAACCAGACTGTGCTTTACAAACTCCACATTGAGAACGCCGCTAATTTGAATCACTTCAGGCTGGTAAAGGATTTCGGGAGTGTAAAAATCTTTGAGGTCGTGTAAATTTCTATGCCTGGATTGGAGACGTGAACGTTAAGGGGGAGGGAGTTGTTAGGAGGCTTTAATTTTTTCTTTTTTGTTTTGACGAGGTTGAATTATCAACAAAATCTGAAATAATCAAACCTGAAATGCCGGATAAATTTTAAGTAATTATGGTTCAAGTTGTGCCATGCCTCAATGTCTGAAGAGTTTTAAATTTTGGAGGTGGGATATTGAACATTGACTGGCAGATTGTTCAAACAGTATCAGTACCTATTACGACGGTTGCAATAGTAGCCAAACTTCTGATGGAAATCAAACAACACTTTTTTGAAAAATTGACAAAAGAGAAGGTCCTGGTAAACTTTCTAAGCTCTGAATCGGTCTCTGTAAAGGAATTTTTTACCAATGTGCGGAAGGAATTATATCCAAGATTGAGCTATGTAATTGTCGCTTTTTTAATAGGTTTATTTATTTCTCCAACTACGTTGTACTTGTGTTTACAAAATTAAAGTAACACCTTATCTCTATCGCCTGTCCTTGGTGCGGTCTTCGTTTTAATCTATGTTCTACTTGCATACATTGCCGCTTTAATTATATCCATCGTCATCCAGAAATGGCCCAAATTGAAGCTGTTTTGGTCCTTAAAGTCAATGAGTGCTTTTATGTGGGGTAATATCTCTTTCCTATTGCTTTTAATAATAATCGCACATAATTATAATACCATTCCTTACATTGGACAAAAATTTGGAGAAATAATTAAGGATATTCAGCAATATATTATGGAGGCTTCCACAGCACTTGCTTTGTTAGCAGTACTTTGGATATTGGTTGAGTTCGTATATAACAATGAAGCAGAAAAAATCATAAAGAGAGAAATAATGAAAAACAGTATCGCAGATTTTCGTGAAAAATGTGTTACCATCAGACTTGGCACAAGCAGCAAAATTGTTGAAGGAATGCTTTGGGACTTCCCAGAAAAAGGTCTGATATTGAAAGATGTTGGAGTAATTTTTGTATTTTGGGATGATATTTCTTGGATCGAGGTAATTGAAAAAGGACCTAAGAAATCAGAAGATTCTGATGGGCCTTCGAAAGAGGTGTTTTTGGAAGAGAATTAGACTGAAATGAAGGGAAAAGAATGTTTGCTAAGAATTGAAGAGTTAGAATTAGACAACTTGAAGTCAAAAGCTCGCCGAAACACAATTTTCGTCATGATAAACTTCAGAATCTCAAGAACTCTCAGCGTCTGATGACTCTAATTTCATACGTTTCAGTTATAGTTCTCGGTAATGCCTCTATTTTTTCTCCAATCTCGATTGATTCGAAGTAAATTTTGGCTCTGGGCATACAGGTAATTAACGACTGAGTTAAGTAATTTATCTTCAATTTTTAGTGTCTAATCAATGAGCTCAATTTCAGCTTCACAAAAATCTATTTTTACCATCCAGCTAATTTAGGGCATGGAACTCAAGTTTGACGAGAGAGGCCTAATCCCTGTCATCACTCAGGATGCGAGAACGAAGGAGGTTTTGATGTTAGCCTACGCCAATGAGGAAGCAATCAGACTCACCCTCGAAACTGGTTTCGCCCACTACTGGAGTAGGAGCAGAAAGAAGCTCTGGAAGAAGGGTGAAACCTCAGGAAACGTTCAGAGAGTGGTTGAAGTCAGGTACGACTGTGATTGTGACTCTTTACTTTATTTAGTAGAGCAGGAGGGAAATGCCTGCCATACTGGTAATTTCTCATGCTTCTACAGGAGGTTGGAAGGAGATGAAGTACGTTGTTGATACGAGCGTAGTTGTTTCCGGGAGAATAAGCAAGATGGTCGAGTCTGGAGAGCTGAAGGGAACAGTAATAATCCCGGAAGCCGTAATGGCAGAGCT
>DAINRD010000031.1:5590-10580 GCA_036742095.1 Archaeoglobus sp.
GAAATCGAGAAGCTGACGAAACTGGCCAAGGAAAGAGGTTTTGAGGTAATCTTCGCTGGAAAAAGGCCAACTCTTGAGCATATCCGCCTCGCAAAGGGTGGGGAAATAGATAATCTGATAAGGGAGATTGCTGCTGAGTTTGACGCTGTGCTCGTAACCTCAGACAGGGTACAGCATCTGGTGGCGAGGGCAAAGGGAATCGAGACGATTTACGTCAAACCAAAGGTCATAAGGCCAGAGGAAACCAGAATCATGTCCTTTTTCACTCCAGACACTGCAAGTGTGCACCTCAGAGAGGGGGTGCCTCCCTACGCCAAGCGAGGTAGAATAGGGGATTTGAAGCTTGTCAAGCTTGACGAAAAGCCGATGAGCTACGAGGAGCTTAACGAGATTGCCAACGAAATCCTTGAGGCTGCGAGGCAGGATGAGGACAGCAGCATCGAGATTGAGAGGAGGGGTGCAACTGTTGTTCAGCTGAGGGAGCTCAGAATTGCCATAGCTGAGAGACCATTCGCCGACAGAATGGAGATAACTGCAGTGAGGCCCATTGCCCAGGTTTCCATTGATGAGTATGGGGTTAGTGAGGAGCTGAAACGCAGAATAGTTGAGAGGCAGAGGGGAATTCTCATAGCTGGCCCTCCGGGAGCGGGTAAATCAACCTTTGCTGCCAGCGTGGCGAACTTTTTGCTTGAGAATGGATACATTGTAAAAACAATGGAAAGCCCCAGAGATTTAATGGTAAGGGATGAAATTACCCAGTATGCGCCGCTTGAAGGCGACATGTCTTTAACTTCAGACATTCTCCTGCTGGTGAGGCCGGACTACACGATTTACGATGAGCTGAGGAGAACTTCCGACTTTCAGGTGTTTGCAGACATGCGCCTTGCTGGAGTGGGAATGATAGGAGTTACCCACGCAACGAGGGCGGTTGATGCAATCCAGAGGATGATTGGAAGAGTGGAACTCGGAATGATTCCACAGGTTGTTGATACAGTTGTTTTCATCGACGCAGGCAGAATTGTGAAGGTTTACGAGCTCTATTTTACCGTCAAAGTGCCAACAGGAATGACGGAAGCTGACCTGGCAAGGCCCGTTATAGAGGTTAAGGACTTTGAGACGAAGAATCTTGAGTTTGAGATCTACACTTACGGCGAGCAGGTAGTCGTGATGCCCATTGAGACTGATGAGGATTTAAGGGCAGCGCTGGAGGAGAAGATTTCCAAGTACGTTGACGACTTTGAGATTGAGATGGTTGGCAGAAAAGCTGTGATCAAGGTTCCGGAGAAGTACATTCCCACTTTAATTGGCAGAAAGGGAAGGAGAATAAAGAACATCGAGGATGAGTTCAGGATTTCCATTGATGTCATCCCCAAAGAGGTTGAGGAGGAGGCTGAGGCCAAGGTAGAGGAGAGCGGAAAACACTACATCATCCACGCAAAGGGGCTTGAAGGCAGAACGGTTGACGTCATTGCAGGGGACGAGTATCTTTTCACAGCCTTGGTGAGCAGGAAGGGCTGGATCAGGATAAGGAAGGATAAGGAAGGTGGGAAGAGTTTGAGGCTGGCTTTAGCAAGAAATCTGCCGATAAGGCTGAAGGTGGTAGGTTGAGATACCTTTTCGGCCTGATTTTTCTTCTTACTGCCTTTCTGGCAATTGCCGCTATCCCGAAGTACGAAGAGGCAGGAATGGTGGTTTTTGAGAATCCTTCGGACGTTTCAAACTCTTTTCTGTACTTCGGCCTGATTATTGGATTTACAGCCTTCATACTCTTTGCGGTGAAATTCACTGCCGTTCTGAAGGCAGTTATATACTTCCTCACACTTCTGTCAATATTCTACGTCCTTTCCCCCTTCATAGGGATTCTTTCCATTCCCCTCTCCCTTGCAGTGGTGGTTCTGCTAATCAAAAAGCCCCACTGGCTGGTCATAAACTTCTCAGCCCTGATGCTCGCCGCTGGAATCACAGCAATCTTCGGCATAAGCCTTGAGCCTCTGCCCGTCATCATACTGCTCGCAGTTCTTGCAATCTACGACGTCATCTCGGTTTACAGAACGAGGCACATGATAAAGCTCGCCGAATCCGTCACAGCAATAAACGCCCCAATGCTCTTCGTCATTCCCAAGAAAGAGGGAAACGCATACATGGGAGTTGGAGATGTGGTGATGCCCAACATCCTCGTTGTTTCTGCCCAGTTTTTTACCAGCTCCCCCACAGTCGGTTTCATCAAGATTCCAGCCCTCCTCGCCCTCATTGGTGGTTTTGCGGGACTCATGATTTTGCTCTACATCGTCGAAAAGAGGGGAGGAACTCATCCAGGCCTACCCTTCGTGAATTTTGGGGCGATAGCTGGTTACGCCACTGGTCTCCTTCTCTAATCTGTGCGGATTTTCAAAGTTCCATCAAAATCGCCCTTAGTTTTTATTCCACCCGGAACCCCTATAGACATGGGATTCAGGGTAGATTTCGATGCAAGAAGATGCGGTGGGGCTGGAGAGTGCGTAGCTGTCTGCAAGAACGGAGTCTGGACCTGGAAAGAAATGGAGCTCAAGTTTTTCGGGCTTAGAGTGAGGAGAAGACTCCCATATCCAGAAAACCAGGAGAAATGTGTTGGCTGTAAAAAATGTGAAAGAATATGCCCAACAAAGTGTGTTAGAGTTGTGGAGGCCTAAATATCAAACTGAACGCTGTCAAGATTTTCAAGCTCCTGCAGGAGCTGTTCTATTTCCTGTAAATCCTGGGTTATGTTCAGGTCCTCAATTGCCTGCTCTCCCCCAATATTTTCCTGAACTGATTCCTGAGCTGGTTCCTGAGCTGGTGGAACCTGCTGCTCTTGTTTAATTGTGCTTTCTGGCTTTTTGCCCTGACACCCTGATAGCAGAAGGGCTGCCGCGAGAAGGAGAATGACCAAACCCCTGAATTTCATCGGCATCACCCGAATGTTACAGTCTCGCTGCCCTCAAACTCTATCTCGTCAGTCATTGGACCTGCCGGTGTCTGCTTAACCCTGTAGTATCCTTCTCCATTCAGCACGAGTTCACCGCTGCCATGAGCAAGGATTCTGAAGTTTCCTTCACCGCTGGCGGTGAAGTTACCCCTTGCCACAATCATTTTGACGCCAGGAGTGTCCACCTTCGTAACCACGACCTCTTCGGGAATCGTAACATCTCCATCGCCCTTTATCTGCACCATGCTGAAGTTCCCGCTCAGCTCAAAGGAGCCGTTGACGTAGGCATAAACAAAGCCCGTGTGGTATTCAGGCCTTGCCTGCCTCGCCAGCTCCTTTACAATTTCAAAGGCCTCCCTGAAAAGCTGGTTGACTTCCCTCACCTTCTCCGCAAACTCAGGGGTGCCCGTGTAGCTCTCCAGCTCACCCACAGCAGCCTCAATCTCGTCTATCTTCGCATTGAGCTCGCTTACATCTGCTCCAGCCGCTTCAAGCCTGTCTCTTACCTGCTTCAGCTTTTCTAGCATCTCCTCATACTTCTCTATGGCGTAGCCGTGCACAGCATACCTCATCTCCTGCTTCAGCTCACCCCACATTCCCCTGATCTCGGCCGCAACCCCTCTTAGCTCCGTGTAGTTTTGTGAAGCGTTTATCTCATCCTCAATTTCGGTTAGCCTGTCCTCTATCTCCTGAAGCTTGGTCATAAGCCTTTCCTTGCTCTCATTGCCGAGGTTGAGGTTCTCCACTCTCACCTGAACCCTCTCAACCCACCTCTTTCCCATCTCAACCCATGCCAGGAGGTGCTTCTTCCACGCTTCAAACCTCTTCTCTTCTGCCTGCTTCCTTGCCTCTTCAATCTTCTGCCTTGTCTGGTTGAACCACTCCTTTGCCTTTCCAAACTTCTCATCTGACCCAAATTTCCCCATGGGCTGTGCTGCAGCCATGCCTGCTGTGAGCAGGACAACCAAGCCCAGCAACAACACCAGTTTCAACCTCATCTCTCACCACCTCACCCAATGTTGGATTTTGGAATTTATAAGGAAACTTTCGTGGTTGAGATGCAAAGAAGTGGTAAAATGGGATATCAAGCTTTACGAAGCTTTAGGACACTTTAGAACTTAGCCAAAAATTGTAGGGAGAGCTTTTTTCAAACTCTCCTCCTCATTGCAGCAATTACGGCAATGACGAGTGCTGCTACCAGCACCTCAAATCCCGGAGTGGGCTTTTCGGGAAGATGGGGAATTGGGGCACCTTTGCTTGCAGCGAGAACGTAAACTCCACTCTCGTTTGAGCTGTAGCTGAGTGGTATGAACTCACTGCCGTTGTAGTAATCTGAAGCCAGCTTCAGTTGGGCTCCATCAAAGCAGTAAATGGCCAAGGTCTTTTCAACATCCTCAAGCTCCTCCAAGTTAAGCTCAAAATACACCGACCCCTTACCATCGTAAATGCTGGGATTGATTGTAACGTTCAGAATGCTGCCATACTGAACAAACCCATCGGGCAGCTTTAAATTTACGACAGAAATCTGGAAGTTCTCTCCCGACACATTGATGCCATCAAAAATGTATGTGTTGCTTAGAGATGCTTCATCTACTGCATATACCCCTGTAACATCGTTTTTGCCAACACTCAGCCTGCTTTCCGACATGGCATGGATGAAAACGTCTCCATTAAAACTGCAATTTTCAACCAGATTTCCCTCCCCTCCGCTCAGCTCAATTCCATTACTTGTATTGATTTCAAGATTTCTCAGCTTAACACCTCTTGAGGACTCCGCTGCAACAGCTATTGCTCCGCCTTCAAAACTGCTGTTTTCAATTTCCAAGGATGAGTCCTCCACCACAATCCCGCTGAAAAATCCGCTGAAGGAGAGTCCCTCAAGCCTCCCACTACCAATACTGAAGGCGTTAATTCCCTCAAAGTTATTAAAAAAGCTGGATTTCTTGATTGAAAGGTTATTTACGAGTCTGACCTCCAATCCTACACTACCGTTTTTGATTTCCACACCCTCAAGGGAGAAGCTGTCGACGCCGAAAACAGATATTA
>DAINRD010000032.1:0-10506 GCA_036742095.1 Archaeoglobus sp.
AACTAACTCTGCTTTAGCTTTTATTTCAGAAATTTTATTTTGAATTTCTGACAAACTAATCACCTCGGAAGTCTATATACGGAGCTACATAGACAAAACTCCTACCTTGTGAAACTCTTTTAAGTTCTCCGCGTTCTACCAGCTTCTTTAATGCCATCGAAACAGCATTTGGAGTTATATCTGTCTTACCTAACTCTTTAAGTTTGTTTAAGCACTCTTTGCTACTCTTTGGCTCATCAAAGAATCCTACATTTCTTAGCTCCAGTAACACATCAGGAACTGATTTTCCTTTTGTGGTTATTATCGCTCCTTTGGACTGCGAAACTAGGTGAGCTTTCACTTCTTTGAAAAAGTTGTTGATTGTTTTCCATACATCGTCAAAATCTCCTTCAATATCTGCTTTTAGTTCTCCATACTCTACATGTACTTTTAACGGAAACTGTCGGGCCTCCATTGTTACGCACCCCCCTCAATCTTCTGCAAAACGTTGTCAAGAAATTCTTCGAGCTTTACAGTAGAAATTTTATGTTTTCCTCGGGCTACCTGCTCGACTAAACCTTCCTTCCTGAGGTCGTTTAGTCTTGCAGCAAGAACATTCTTTTTAATTTTTAGAGATCTGTGTAATTCGTCATTTGTGGCACTCTCCTCTTCCACAAATCCCAATTTCTTGGCAAAAAATTTACCAATTAGATATACCATTATAATCTCACTAGTGCTGAGCAAGTTTCTGTCACATACAAATACAGGATCTCCAGTTTTTTTGACCATTACTACTTTCTTTACTTTTGGTACTAGTCGTTCAAATTCCTCTTCTTCGTCGTATATCAGATCTTCTAATCCCATGATTAAACCTTACTCTTTGAAGTATTTAAGTCTTTCGACAGATAGTCTGATTAATACACAAAAGATTGATTCAAAAATCAATCTCTTAAAAAGAAAACAGATAGAGGACATTGAAATTTGAGAAAATCACAAAAAATCGCTATTCATGCTAAATACAAAAAATTAGCATCATTTAACTACTTCAAACTTCTTTTATTACTCTCTAAGTGTCGTCATGAGAAATCTGAAACCTTTTGGCACTTGTATGATCTTAAAAACTTGAAGAATAGTTTAGTATTTTCGAATTTAATAAGAAATTACACAAAAGCGAATTAAAAACACTCAAGAATACTTTATAAACAATTTAAAAAACTCTTTAAAGTCAGAGATTTTCATGTATTTGAATTAGTTAAGCAATAGTTTAAGTAAAATAACTTTATGAAAAATGAACCGTCTGAAACATTTTATGTCCTTGAAATAGCTACCATTATGCAGTTCACCGCTACAATAAAGAAGGACTCGGAGACAGGGTTGTATGTGGCATGGTGCCCCGAGCTGGACATCGCCAGTCAGGGAGAGAGCGTTGAAGAAGCCATAAACAACCTCAAAGAAGCCATAGAACTATATCTTGAGGATGAGGATGCAGAAGTCGGCTACGAGCAGATTTTGATTTCAACAATCGAAATTCGAAGGGCAGGAATTTAGACTTCAACTGCCAGATCCAGAAACAAATCCCTCCTCTCCAGAGTTTTTCTCTCCACCTCTTCTCTGCTTTTTCCCGCTGCAAGAATCGAAACGAGAGGGTCATTTTTCTGGTAGACATCCCCTTTCTGTGGCACATCTGCGTAGAAGGGGTTTCCAGCAAGCTCCTCTTTTATTTGAACGGTTTTGGAGGCAAAAAGGATACTCCTTATGGCCACTCTTTTTGGCTTCACACTCTCAGGTAACCTTCCCTCAAAAGCTTCAGTGTGCATTCTGAAGACATTGACATCACAGCTCCACTCCACGCTGTCCAGAGAACCCTGAAACCTCGGATTTATCTCCAGAATGTATGGCTTTTCAGCCAGCACAAAGTCCACTCCCACCGACCCTGAGAGCCCGAATAGCTCGACGGCTTCAACAGCGAGCCTTTCCATCTCACGCCTGATTTTGCCATCAACGGCAAGGGGAGTCAGGTTGCCAGAATATCTGAATCCAAAGGCGTTCATCTCCTTCCAGCCTGCGTAGATGTAGTTGCATGCCAATGGAACTGCTCTCTCGCCATTTGCGATAACTGAAACGCTGCACGGTATACCGCTAACGAACCTCTGCTTCAGAAAGCCCTTCGGAACCTCCTCACTTACCGATACCTCCTCCCCGCCGCCTCCCTTTATGGGCTTTACTACTCCTTCTCCCTCTTCAATAAGCTCGGGGAAAGGCAATCCAGCCTTTTCAAGCTCCCTGTAAAACTTCAGCTTGTTTGCAACCCTCTCGCTCAACTCAGGCGAGTTGCATAGCAGCTCTCCCTTAACTCTGAGAGTTTCGAATCCTGAGCAGAGAACAATTCTGGCGTTGAGAGACTCTGCAGCAGCTTCTATTTTTTTGACGACCTCCTTTTCTGGCAGTGAGTCCTCAACCCTCTCCACTTCCCTGCAGTAAATTTTCAGATCGGCATCAACAAACTTGGTTAGGGCATAAACCTCAAAACCCGCCTTCGCAGCGGACTCAGCAACGTTCCTTACGTTGTTTCCAGCTACAAGCACTTTTTCAGACATCTTCTTATTACATCCTCCTCCTCGCCTCGGTAGACTTCAACCATGCTGCCCTCCCCTGACACGTTAAGCCCTCTCACCACTACAGCGGGGATTCCGTCGCCCCCCTCTCCCATCAGCAGATTGGCGAAGGCTGCAATCTCGTCCGCCACGCACTCTACCGTAACCTCAAGCTCCCTCCCGTAGAGGTCCTTCTGCCCAATCCAGTCCTTCATCGCCATTACTCCAGCAATGCCTATGGCAAACCCAACCACACCTTTTCTGAAGCATCTACCGTTTGTGTCTGTGATTATAACTCCAACGTTCTTTCCCGTAAGCTCTTTTAACCTCTCCTTCAGCCTCCTTGCGCTATCGTCTGGATTCACGGGTGGCAGGATTATCTTCCCCTCCTCCACATTGGATGCATCGATGCCAGCATTGACGCAAACATTTCCAAACTTAGCCTTGACAAGCAAAAAGGGAAAATCGAGCAAAATTTCCTCGCTCTCATCCAGCACTGCCTGAACGAACTCTGGCTGTTTGCCTATCTTTTCGGCAATTTCCACTGCTTTCTTCGAAGGCCTGAACTCTTCAAGCCTCTTCACTCTCCCCTCCGCCTTCGAAACGATGGTGGAGCAGATCACCACCACATCTCCATCCCGAAGCTCCACCCTGTCCGCTATAAGCTCTGCTATGTCATCCCCCTCCTTTATGAGGGGCAATCCCCTGACAGGAAAGGCCTCAACCTTCATACTGTGAAAGGAACTGGAAAATGACGTCTATTATCTCCTCCCTGTCCAGCATCTGCTGCACCGCGCCCTGAGCCACTTCCTTTCTGCCTCCTCCGCTTCCCTTTGCCACCCTGCCAATTTCCTTGATCAAATCCCTCGCATCGTACTTCTGGCCGCTGAAAGTTACGACGAAAACCTTTCCCTCTCCTTTGGCCATCAAACATCCTACAGCCCCCTTTTCTGCGAGAATCTCTGCCAGCTTCTGCAGTACCTGCATGTCCCCTTCAATGTAGTCAACAACAACCTTCACCGAGTCAAAATCCTCTGCCCTTTCAAGTAAACTCTCGGCCTTTACTTCTGCTATTTCAGCCTTCAACCTCTCAATTTCCTTCCTCTGGTCCTTCCACTCCTCGAAGAATCTCTCCACAGTTTTTGGAAGCTTAGCGGGCTCTACTCTGAGAATGGAGCTCGCTTCTCTCAGCAGCTTTTCCATTTCCTCCACAGCCTCAATGGCTGCCTCTCCGGCTGCATACTCAAACCTGATAACACCGTCCTGTATGGACTCAACCTTCAAAATTTTGAGCATCCCGATCTCACCTGTAGAGCGGCAGTGGGTACCACCGCATGCCTGCACGTCATCTCCAACCTGCACGACCCTTATCATCCTTCCCGGTGGAACTCCACCCTGATACAGTCTGAATCCAAACTTCCTTTCTGCCTCAATTCTGTCCATCCAGGTCCAATTTACCGGTTTGTTCGCCAGAATCTCCCTGTTGGCGAGCATTTCAATCTCTCTTATTTCCTCCTCGCTCGGCCTGCGGAAATGAGTGATGTCAAGCCTCGCCTTGCCAAACTCCTTCTTCGCTCCAGCCTGCCAGACGTGGTTGCCCAAGACTTTCTGCAATGAGTAGAGCAGAACGTGAGTTGCAGAATGATGGCGCATGTGCCTCCATCTGATATCTGCGTCTATCACGCCCTTAACCTTCGCCCCGACTTCTGGTTTTGGCCCCTTTACTACGTGCAGAACAACTCCATCGGTCTCCACAACGTCAATGACATCAAATCTGCTTCCATCAGTGAGCAGATAGCCCACATCGTTGTCCTGTCCACCGCTTTCGGGGTAGAAGGCGCTCCTGTTCAGAATTACAAAGTCACCTTCAATGCCAATGACCTCTGCTTCGAATTCCAGAAGGGTTGGATCGTCGTAGTAGAGCTTTTCCGTGGCAGGATATTCGTTCTGAAGGATTAACTTCTTTTCCTGCACCTTTTCTGCCCTTGAGTGCCTCTTCGCCAGTTCAGCGTAGATGTCCTTTGGCAATTCAACCTCGGCCCCCTTTTCTTCAGCTATGCTCACGGCGAGCTCAACAGGAATTCCATGGGAGTCGTAGAGCTCAACGAAGTCCTCCTTTTCAAGCTTCTTTTTCCTCTCAACGAGCCTTTCAACAAGCCGAGTGCCCTTTGAAACTGTGGATGAATATCTGCTTTTTTCAAGGTCGAGGATTTCCTGAATGATGGACAGTGGGACGTCAAACTCAAAGCCCAGTATTTTCTTATGCATTTCAATGAGGTCGTAAAGGTCGAGGGCAAGCTCAAGCTCCTCGGCAATTCTGAGACTTCTCCTTATCATGAGCCTCGCCAGATAACCAGCACCTGCGTTTGATGGAACAAGACCATCTCCAAGCATGAAGAGAATGCATCTCGTGTGGTCTCCGAGGGCATAAACTTTCTCAAGCGGCTCGACAATGCGTTCAAGCTCTTCAACACTCACTCCAACAGTGCTGGCAACGCTCTTTCTCAGCTGCTTTAACCTCTCACCCCTCAACTCGCCCATTATCCCAGCGAGCTTTGAACTCTCGCCCACAATCTTTCTGACGTTCTCGTCTTCTCTGCTGAAGCCAATGTTGCTGCTTTCGATGATTGCATCAACAACTTCGGGGAATATGGCGTCATAGACTGTAGGTGTGCCCTTACTTGCCCAAACGAACCTTTCAAGGCCGTAGCCGGTATCAACAATGTAGTTATCCATTTTGCGGTATCTGTCGCCCTTAATCTCGATGTCCCCATCAGGATGCTCCTCGAGGTTCATGAAAACCAGCGTAGCAACCTCAAGCCCTCCAACAATGGCCTCAAGACAGGGGCCAGCGTTACCCCCACCTGCCCACGGCTCCTCTTTGTAAACGATATCCTCCTTTCGAACTCCAAGCTCGTTGAGAAGTTCGGTGCAGTAGGCAACTGTCTCGTTCTTCCAGTAGATTTCTTTTTCAGGAAAGTTGAAAGCGTGGTGGGCCATCATCTCGAAGAGGGTGAGGTGTCTTCCTGTCCTGCCAACGCTGTCCAGATCGTCAAGCCTGATGCAGGGCTGGGAAATCGTGAGGGGGTTGGCGGGTGGTGGGGCCACGCCTGAAGTTACGAAGGGCTGAAAGTCGGCGATGGAGGCTATAGTGAGGTAAATATCAGTCCTCCATCTTGCAACGACGGGATAGCGCTCTATTCTGCCATGCCCTCTCTTTTCGAAAAAGTTGAGGTAGTACTCCCTCATTTCGTCAAGTTCGAAGGGTTTTTTGAAGACAGGGTTGCCGATAAAGGTGTAACTCACACATGGAGGGTCTCCGCAAATTTCCCTTTCTGGATTGGCTGTCCAAAAATGCTTGCCGCACTTGGGACACTTCTTCCTGACAAATCCATTTTCAGTTAGAAACGTAATGTCCAGATATTCTTCATCGAGAGTCATCGGATGCCTTCTGCATTGAATGTATATATCTCTTGCCTTTGCTTGGAGTTACATCTCTAATCCATAATCCATTTTACAAAAAAGTATCGTGGGTCATAAGTCAATTTTTAACCCACTCGCTCAGGTAAAGCTTGAAGGTCTTTCCGAACCTCTCCCTCACAATCAGGTCCTTTTCCTCAAGCTTTTTGATTATCATGGACATCTTGGAATTTGAGAACTCCGTTCTTGCCCTCAGAGAGTCCTGTGTTATCCCCTCATTCTCGGCTATGATTTTCAAAACCATTGCCTCATCATCGTTGAGAAGTTTAATCGCTGTTTCAAGTTTACCTGCAGTATTTCTTTCCTTAGCTTCAGGGATGGTAGCTTTTTGAGTCTCCTGCAAAACTTCTGTCCTCTCTTCCTGCATACCGCTCAAAATGAGGTACGCAGAGAGGAAAATCAGGGTTAAACCACCCATCCCGAAAATGATAGGCAAAATACCCATGTAGGCTGGTCCCATCATCATGTAGTGGTGCGACATGGGGGAGAAGCTTAAGTAGAGGAACAGCAGGAAGATTCCGGCTACAAGCAGCACAGCCTCAGAGCTTCTGACCTTCATCAACCTTAAACCTTCCTGAGACATTTTTAAACTTTCGCTCCTTTGCTTAAATCGCCCATTGAATTTACAGGCTGCACGTTTTTTGGGTAAAAAGATGCCAGAATGGTAAACGAAAGATATAAATGAATCCTTAAGCCCTTTTCTTCTGATAACAGTGTTAATTTGAGGTGTCATTATGGTAAAATCAACCACGAGAAAGTCTGCCAAGAGTGACAGAAGAAGATACAACAGGATAGCGAGGTTCTACGACCTCTTTGAAACTCCCATGGAGTTAATGAACTTCAGGAAGTGGAGAAAAATGCTCTTTGACCTCATAAAAGCTGAGGAAGGCCTTGTGCTCGAAATTGGTGCAGGGACTGGCAAGAACATTCCAAACTATCCTTCCAACGTTGTGGCGCTGGACATAAGCGAGAAGATGCTCGAAAGAGCCGTGAGAAGGGCTAAAGAGAGCGGTAAAAAAGTTGATTTTCTGCTGGCGGATGTCGTTTTCACAACCTTCGTTTTCTGCTCAGTAGACGACCCGGTCTGAGGTTTAAGAGAAGCGTTCAAAGTGCTGAAGAAGGGGGAAGGGCATACTTTTTGGAGCACATGCTCCCCAAAAGCAGATTGTTGCATCCCCTCTTTCACCTCCTAAACCCCATATTCAGGGCATTCGGACCTGAGATTAACAGGAGAACGGATGAAAACATCAGAATGGCAGGATTCCGAATTGTTAAAGAATACATGCTTCTTGGAAGTGTTTTCAGGTTAATGGTAGCTGAGAGACCGCTTGATTCAAAAGATGAAGCGTCTGGTTATAGTTTGAAACGTTCTGAACCATCTGGGGACTTCAATTTTAGACGTTTCATCGGGCAATCCCTATTGCCTTTGAGGTTAACACAGTTATTGAGGTGATGCGAAATGGACTGGAAGAAGGTTGGAATAATTGCCGCCCTTGCCATCGCTGCAGGGCTGTATGTTGCGGCTGCGATGCCATGGGGAATGATGGGGTATGGCGGTCCAATGATGGGTTATGGCCCAATGATGGGCTATGGAGGAGGTAATATAGGTTACGCACCACAGTATGGTCCCCCAGGGCAGGGATATTGCCCTGCGTATAACTACACAGACACTCCACAGCAACCACAGCAGCCTCAGGGCTACTACGTGCCGTATGGGTATTACGGAGGTCACCGCTGTCCGATGATGGGCTACTGGTGAAGCAGTATGCGTAAATTTTCAATTTTTTTAGTTCTTTTAGTTTTTTCTGCAATTGCTTTTCCTGTCCTCTCCCAGCCCTCTGGAGTCGAAAAAACTGTTTATATCGAGGCCTTTCAGTTCGGATACAGAGTTGTTGCAATTCAGGAGGGGGACAGGTTTTACTACCCCAGCACTCCATCGCTGAAACTCAACGCTGGCGACACGGTTACCTTTCACATTGTAACCAGAGATGTCACTCACGGCTTCACGATTGATGGCATAACAGACGGCATCGCTGAAGATTTGCTTGTAATCCCCGGAAGAGTGCTGGTTGTGGGGCCGGTAACATTCGGCGAGGTTGGTAAATACAGGGTGAAGTGCTCGGTTAACTGCGGTTCTCTGCATCCCTTCATGAGCATGGACATAATTGTTGAGCCCAACGTTCCATACTACGCCCTCTCAGGGTTTGCTTTAATTGTGGGCGTTGCGGCACTGCTTTATGAGGGGAGAATGGAAAAAGAAATAAGGTTTAATGCGAGATTTCTCAGGCCAAGATGGATAATTTTTGTTCTAACAGCAATCAATCTTTCAGTTTTCCTGCTCATAATTTTCACAGGTCTATTTGGTAGTGTCGTGGGGAGCGAGAATTTCTCCATCGCTGTAACCTGGATTCTATGGTTCGCTTTAGTTGAATTCATGATTCTCTTCGCTGCGAGAGTCTGGTGTGCAGTCTGTCCAATTCCCGTCATAGGAGAATGGCTCAAAAGGAGGAGGATTCTGGGAGTGAGGAAATTTGAGAGCAGCTACAGCTTTCCCGCAAGATACAGAAACATGTGGATTCCCGCTATCGGCTTTCTCGTTCTGTCTCTCTTCATTCCGTGGATAGTTACAAAGCCTCTCGTCACGGCCTTGCTTTTCATTTCCCTCCTTGCCGTTGCCACGACAATGTATCTCATCTATCCTCCGAGGTACTTCTGCCGCCACGTCTGCCCTGCGATCGGATACATAGGCTATCACTCAAACACTTCCCTCCTCGCCCTGAGGAGCGATGACAGGGAGACGTGCAAGATATGCGAAAAGTTCTGCCTGAAGGGGAGCGAAGAGGGTTATGCCTGCCCGTGGAAGCTCTATCCCGGTGGAAACGAGGAGAACACCTACTGCGGGCTCTGCCTTGAGTGTCTAAGGACGTGCAAATACGACAACCTCAGCTTCAGGCTCAGGTTGCCCTTCGAAGAGCTTGCAAGGAAGGCTGTAAGGGCAGGTAAAGCTTTCAAGCTCGATGAGGCGGCGATGGGCTTCATAAGGTTCGGTCTGGCTATCTTCTACGAGCTTTTCTTCTTCGGCAGCCTCTACTGGCTCAAGGACTTCGGTAACATGGGGAATCCCTACGGGGTGAACTTGGAGAACGCTTATCTTATCCTGCCATCCTTCTTCGGGATTGTCAAGTGGTCGATATGGGGCGGAATCGTGGTTGGGACAGTCGCAGCCATTGCCGGGCTTTACTACATCTTCAGCTGGATTGGTGCGAGAATTGCAAAATCAGAAACTAAGCAGCTTTTCGTAGCCCTCAGCTACTCCTTAGCTCCTTACGGTCTCCTCGTTTGGGCGGGATTTGCAGTTGGGTTGCTCGCCTACTTCCACGTCTATCCCTTCAGCGCCCTTCTCGACCCCTTCGGGGTGGAGAAGAATGCCCTTCCGACGGCGAACCTCAGGCTGATAGCACAGATTCAGACACTCTTCATTGCCGCCGGGCTCGCTTCTGCGATTGTTGCAACGAGGAGAATAGCAGAGAGGTTGACGGATAAGTTCGAGACTCTCACAGCAGTTTGCAGCGTTCCCCACGTAATTGCTGCCCTGATACTTATAAAAATCATAGCGGGGTGAGAGGATGAAGAAGGAGATTGCAGCGTTGCTTTTCGTAATCTTGCTTTCCGCAATACCCGCATACCTCACCTACGACTACATTGAGTCCAGAAAGGAGAAAAAGAACCCGGAAATTGTCATTGAAGCATATGTCACGGAATCGGGAGGATTCAAACCCAACCTCATTGTCGTTCCCAAAGGCAGCAAGGTAAAGCTCGTGTTTAAAGCTGCAGATGTGACCCACAGCATATTCATCCCAGCTCTCGGCATCAACGAGCTGATTCCAGCTGGCAAGGAGGTAGTGGTGGAATTTTACGCCGAGAAAGAAGGTGTTTACCCATTCATGTGCTCCGTTTACTGCAGTCCTTACCACAGGTTCATGCAGGGAAGGATAGTGTTTCAACCGGATGGCTGATTTGGTAGTCGGGAGTTAAAGCAGGTGAAAGGGAAAGAAATTCAGTCAATCCTGCTTTCCATCCAACCTCTTGAGCAGAGCAGCGTTTGCTGCTCCATGCACAAGCCTGCCTCCGTACTCGCCTGTTATTGCGAAAAACACCAGAGCCACTGCAAGGGCAACAAGAGAGTAATCTGTTAAGGAGTGCAGCACAACAATTTCCCGTCTATTGGTCCTGTAAGCATTGTCAGTGGAGTAACAATGGCAACAAAGGTCATCATCGCCCACGCTGCTGAATCAACACATGAAGGCAGCACTATGTCGGCGAGAGGGATAAAGCCGAGCAGTTCGTCAGATTTTGCAAACAGAGCTAAGGCGAAGGAAGCTGGAGTTATCCCGTTGGTGAAGTGAGTAAGAATTGGATGCAAATTCCTGAGAGTTACGAATCTAACGAGGAA